>CAVFCO010000122.1:0-8053 GCA_963620955.1 Alistipes senegalensis
GTCTTAAATCAAGCCGAACAAGATGTAGGTGGGAACTTTTTCCCTGAAGAAAAGACTTTATCCCCAGAAGAAGTACATTATCAAGCATTGCGTTTGAAAGTAGGTGCTGATTTTGATATGATTTGCAGAAATTACACTAGATTAAAAGAAAAATATAATCCGGAATTATACAAATCTGATGAAAAAAAATACCAAAAAGCCTTAGAGTTAGACGCAAGATTAGAAATGGCTTACAATTATTTTAAGAATAAGTTTGAAATTCAAGAATAGCCTTAAATTTCAGCAAATTTTACAATAGTTTATAGTTGTTGTTTTTTTGTTGTTTTTGTGGCATAGTTTTCATAGAGAATTTTGCTCTGTAATATTTCAATATTATAAGTGGCTGGAATTGAAAGGAAAATGTAGTGATTTTAGATAAAATAAACTCACCAAAAGACTTAAAACAAGTATCTTTCAGTGAAATGTCGACTTTAGCCGATGAAATGAGAGAATTAATCATTAATAAGACCGAAGCCGTAGGTGGACACATGGCACCAAATTTAGGTATGGTAGAAGCAACTATTGCTCTACATTATGTATTTAATTCTCCAGTAGATAAATTTATATTTGATGTTTCTCACCAATGTTATACACACAAAATGTTAACAGGCAGAAAAGAAACATTCACAGATCCTGAACAATATTCAAAATATACAGGATTTACTGCACCAGAAGAAAGTGAACACGACTTATTCAAAGTTGGTCATACTTCAACTTCTGTAAGTTTAGCAAGTGGTGTTGCTATGGCAAGAAATATGCAAGGCGACAATTACAACGTTATTGCTATTATTGGTGACGGTTCATTAAGTGGAGGTCAAGCCTTTGAAGGTTTGGATAATGCCGCAAAATTGAACTCTAATTTTATCGTAATTGTTAACGATAACGAAATGTCTATCGCAGAAAACGTTGGTGGTTTGTACGATAATTTACAAAAATTACGTGAAACAAACGGAACTTACGAATGCAATTACTTTAAAGCGTTAGGTTTTGATTATATTTATGAAGAAGAAGGTAACAATATTGAAAAATTAGTATCTTTATTTGAAAAAGTAAAAGATATTAATCACCCAATTGTTGTTCATATCCACACTTTAAAAGGTAAAGGTTATGAACCAGCAATGGAAAATAAAGAAAAATTCCACAACAGATTATCTGCAAAAGCAAGAGCAACAAATGCTTTGGTTGATGAAACTTATGCTTCTTTAACTACAGATTTTCTTTTGAATAAAGCATCTCAAGATAAAAACTTGATTGCTGTTAATGCTGCAACCCCAGGGGGTACAGGTTTAACTCAAGAGTTCAGAAAATCTATGGGCAAACAATTTGTTGACGTTGGTATTTGCGAAGAACACGCTATGGCATTTATTTCAGGCTTAGCAAAAACTGGTGCAAATCCATTCTTCGTTGTTCAAAGTTCTTTCTTACAAAGAACTTATGACCAGATTTCTCAAGATATTTGTTTGAATAATTCACCAATGACAATGCTTGTTTATAACGGTGAAATCTCAAATATGGACGCAACTCACTTGGGTATTTTTGATATTCCATTAGTTTCAAATATTCCAAATATGGTTTACCTAGCACCATCTTGTAAAGAAGAATATTTGGCAATGTTAGAATATGCTTACAAAAACAAAAAACACCCTCTAGCGATTAGATTACCTAAAGAACCAGTTGTTTCAACAGGGATTAAAGATACTACAGATTATTCAATTTTGAACAAATACAAAGTTGAAGAACGTGGCAAAACTGTTGCAATCATTGGTGTTGGTAATTTCTTAAGATTAGCAAAAAATGTTCAATTTGAATTGAAAGATAGATTTGGTATTGAAGCAACAGTTATAAATCCTAGATTTATTTCAGGTTTAGACGAAAAATTGTTGAAGGACTTAAAAGAAGACCATTCCCTTGTAGTAACATTGGAAAACGGTTGCGTAGAAGGTGGTTTTGGTGAAAAAATTGCTAAATTCTACGGTAATTCTGATATGAAAGTTCTTGTTAGAGGTGCTGACAAAGAATTTACTGATAAAGTTTCAGTTGATGAGTTATACAATAGATATCGTTTAACAAAAGAACAAATAACAGAAGATATTGAAACAATCTTAGAAAAAGATAACTTATTGCAAAAGGTTTATGTTAGATTAAGATGAATTTTTAGCAAATATTTTAAACTAAATAAATAGAAACCTGTATTTTGCAGGTTTCATTTTTTATAAAAGGAAAGGTAAAAATGTATACAATTAAAAAAGTTGCAAAAAAAATGGATATCTCAGAACACACTTTACGTTTTTGGGCAAAATGTGGATTCTTTCCTTTTGTTCAAAGAAATTCAAATAATATAAGAATGTTTTCTGAAGATGATTTGAACTGGGTTAAAATCGTAAAATGTTTGCGTTCTGTTGGTACGGAAAACAAAGCAATTAAAAGATATATTGATTTGTGTATAATCGGCGACTCTACAATTGAAGAACGTTACAATATTATCTTAGAAACAAAGAAAAAAGCATTGGAACAATTAGATGAGTTGAACAATCAACTGAAGATTTTGGATTATAAAGAAGAGTATTATCAAAACTTGATAAAAAATCACTTAGAAGATAGATATAATCCGATGAATAGTGCAAAACCCATGGAAGAAGTTGGTTAGTTTGGCTATATAAATTTATTGCCAAAATGATATAAAAATGTTATTTTATAATAGGTAAAACTTAATAAACACGATAAAATAGAGGTGTATTATGACTTTAAACTTAGATTTGTTAGATAACGTAAACGGTGATGAAAACAGAATCGTTTTTTATACTGAAGATAAAGCAATTGAGGATTTAACAGATGAAGAATTTGATTTGTTAGAAAATTTTGACTTGTACGTAAACGGTTCTCGAAATACTGTAATGGTAAAAATCAAGGAAAGAAAAGACGTTGAAGAATTTTTAAGACGTGAGGGTTTATATCTTACAATCACTGGAAACGACAACACTATTGATTTAGGTTTGATTCACTATAATGTAAATCCATTGTTGAATATTACAGGTTTACAAGTTTATATCGGCGGTGCTGCAAATGAAGTTATTGATCCAAATTTACCACGTTATGCAAGCAATTGTAAGGTTAAAATTGACGACGGCACTACATTCTGCGGAACAAGAATTTATCTTCAAGACGACAATTCATCTGTAACTATTGGCAAAAACTGTATGTTCTCTTGGGGTATTGATGTTTGGTGTACTGATGTTCACACAATTCTTGATTTAGACGGTAATATTCAAAATTATGGCAAAAGTATCGAAATCCAAGACCATGTTTGGGTTGGAAAAGATTGCAAAATCGGTAAAAATACAAAAATTTCAAAAGACAGTATTGTTGGCTGGAATAGTGTCGTAACAAAAGAATTTGATGAAACTAATGTTGTTATTGCCGGAAACCCTGCAAAAATTGTTAAAACTGGTGTAAATTGGGATGTTAGAGATATTCAAAACTACAAATTGTATAAGCAAAATAATTAGTAAGGATTTTACTTATGGACGAAAGAGAAAAAATGATAAATGGCTATGCCTATTATCCTGAGGGTAACAAAGAACTTTATGATGACAGAATAAGGGTTAAGTCTTTGTGTTGGGAATATAATAATCTTCGCCCTGATAATATTGATGAAAGAAAGAATCTTATAAAAAATATTGTTGGAAAATGTGGTGAAAATTACTGGATTGAACAATCGTTTCAATGTGATTATGGGTATAACATAGAACTTGGAAACAATTTTTATTCAAATCATAATTTAGTTATTTTGGACTGTGCAAAAGTGAAATTTGGTGATAATGTCTTTATCGCACCAAATTGTGGATTTTATACTGCTTGCCACCCTGTCCATGCAGATGTTAGAAATACCGGTTTAGAATATGCCTTGCCAATCACGGTTGGTAATAACGTATGGATTGGTGGAAATGTTGTAGTGCTTGCAGGTGTTACTATTGGGGACAATGTTGTAATTGGTGCGGGAAGTGTTGTAACAAAAAATATTCCGTCAAATGTTATCGCTGTTGGAAACCCTTGCAAAGTATTGAAAGAAATTACTGACGATTTAAAAGAAAAATATAAGGCTTTATAAAGTGTTAAACGAATTTTCTCGATTAGAAATGTTATTAGGTGAGCAAGCAATAGAAAAACTTGCAAACTCTCGTGTTGCAGTTTTTGGTGTTGGCGGAGTTGGTGGTTATACAGTTGAAGCACTTGCTCGAAGTGGTGTCGGAACTTTGGATTTAATTGATAACGATGTCGTTAGTCTAACAAATATTAATCGTCAAATCGTTGCACTTCATTCTACAATCGGAAAATACAAAGTAGATGTTGCAAAAGAAAGAGTTTTAGACATCAATCCAAACTGCAAAGTTAATGTTTTTAGAACTTTCTATAGCAAAGATAATCCAAAAGAATTTGATTTATCTGTTTATGATTACGTAGTCGACGCAATTGATACTGTTACTGCAAAATTGACCTTGATAGAAGAGGCAAAGGCTGTAAATACTCCAATTATTTGCTCTATGGGGGCGGGAAATAAATTAAATCCAGCAATGTTTGAAGTTGAAGATATTTCAAAAACTTCAGTTTGTCCACTTGCAAAAGTTATTCGACAAGAATTGAGAAAACGTAAAATTAAAGATGTAAAAGTAGTTTATTCAAAAGAAGTTCCAGTTGTACCAATTCAAACTGAATCTGCACAAATAGAAAAAGTCGCAGGAAAATCCAGAGTTCCTGCAAGTTCTGCATTTGTTCCGTCAGTTGTTGGATTAATTATTGCAAGTGAAGTAGTTAAAGATTTGACTAAGGAATAATAAAAATCCTTTAAACAAATTTAAAAGGCGGTTTTGACAAAGTCAAAACCGCCTTTTTGTATAATCAAAATAACTAAGTTATTAGTTTTTTGCTTTAGGACCTGCTGCAACGATTTCTGCTGGCATGTTTGGATATTTTGCTTTGAAGTTATCTTCAAACATTTGAGCCAATTTGTTTGCTTGTTCATCGTATGCCACTTTGTCTTCCCACATTCCACGAGCATCTAATTTTTCATCTGGAACGTTTGGACAAGTTGTTGGGTAGTCAACATTGAATACATCGTGGTGTTTGAATTCAACATTGTCGAATGAACCGTTCAATGCTGCTGTAACCATTGCACGAGTGTAAGCCAATTTCATTCTCTTAGCACCCATAGATGCTGAGCCACCAGCCCAACCAGTGTTTACTAAGTAAACTTTTGTACCGTATTGGTCTAATTTATCACCTAACATTTTTGCATAAACTGATGCGTCCATTGGCATGAATGGTTCGCCGAATAATGTTGAGAATGTAGGAACTGGTTCTGTGATACCTCTTTCAGTACCTGCTAATTTAGAAGTGAAACCAGTTACGAAGTGATACATTGCTGCGTTTTTATCTAATCTGCTGATTGGAGGTAATACACCGAAAGCATCTGCTGTTAAGAATACAACAACTTTTGGAATACCGCCTTTTGATGGGATAGCAGCGTTGTTAATGTAATTGATTGGGTAACCAACACGAGTATTTTCTGTTAAAGAACCATCGTTGAAATCGAATTCACGAGTTTCCTCGTCCATAATTACGTTTTCAACTAATGAACCAAATTTGATTGCGTTGTAGATATCTGGTTCGTTTTCTTCTGATAAGTTGATACATTTTGCGTAGCAACCACCTTCGAAGTTGAATACACCGTCTGGAGACCAACCGTGTTCGTCATCACCGATTAATTTACGAGCAGGGTCTGCTGACAATGTTGTTTTACCTGTTCCTGATAGACCGAAGAATACTGCTGTTTCGTGAGTTTCTGGATCCATGTTTGCTGAACAGTGCATTGGAAGAACGTTTTTCTTAGTCATTACATAGTTCATTGTAGCGAATACAGATTTTTTGATTTCGCCTGAGTATTGAGAACCTGCAATAATAATCATGTGTGCTTCGTAATCGATAGCGATACATGCTTCAGAATTTACGCCATCTCTTTCAGGATCACATTTGAAGCCTGGAGCACAAATGATTGTGTAATCTGCTTCGCCGTATGATGCTAATTCTTCTGCTGTTGGTCTAATTAATAATTCGTGAATGAATAAGTTTTGAGATGCTAATTCGTTGATTACTCTGAATTTTTGAGTATAAGTTTTGTCTGCACCTGCATAACCATCAAATACAAATACTTCTTTATCGTTCAAATATTGAATCATTTGTTCTTTGATTGCGTTAAATTTTTCTCTTGAAATAGGTCTGTTTACTTTACCCCAAGCGATTTCATTGTGGATACCGTCTGTATCAACGATGAATTTATCTTTAGGAGAACGACCAGTATATTTACCAGTTGTTACTACTAATGCACCTTTGTTTGATAATTTACCTTCATTACGTCTGATTGAAAATTCAGTTAATTGTGCTGGAGTTAAATTACGATAAACGTGTTTTGCGTTTATACCTAATTTTTCAATACCATAAGTTTCCATTATCTACCTCCTTAATGTAGTTTTTAAACAGTGATTATACCCCCAATTTTATTACAAAAAACTTTTAATGCAATATTTTGTGTATAAAATACAATTAATCAAATATTAAGACTAAGCGAGAACGTTAGAAAGCATTGAAACTGATTCGTTTTGTGGGTTCGGATTAAAAATGCCAATATTACAAAGCATACCAATTACAATGATTAATGCTGCAATTGATAGTATTAAGAAAAATCCGCCTAACAATTTGAATTTTAAAGAGTTTTCTTTTTTCAATACTGAAATTAAACAAGGTAAAACCCCAAATAAGGTTACGATACCAATTCCGCCTGCAACGTTAAGTGCTTTGATGAAAATATCAGGGTAGATTAGTGCAATAACCACTGGTGGAACAAAAGTTACCAAGCGAATTAAATATAATTTATCAATTTTAAATACGTTGTGTAAGATATCTTTTACGAAGTTCATCAAACCTAAACCGTTAGCAAGGAATGATGTTGTAATTGCAACCATTGAGAAAATAACTGCAAGAAGTGTGAACAAATTAGAGTTCAAAACATTACTCATTGGCACTGTTGCCGGAAGATTGTTTATATAAGCAGTAACAAGACCGTTATCTCCACCTCTTTCAAGACAGCCAATTCCACAGAATGTCCACGCAATGTTCATAATTGCTGCTGTTATCATACCAAAAATCATTGCTTTTCTAAGTAATGCAACGTCCCATTTTAACTCTTTGCAAAGTGTTGGGATAATGTTATGGAAGTGTGATGCAGTAACAACAAGTGGAATTGTTAATCCGAAATACTTCCAATGAGTATCTAATAATCTTGTAGATGAAAGGTTTGGTACACTCAATACAATCAATCCGATGAACGCAATAAACAAACCTACAATTAAAACTGTATTGTATTTATGAATAATAGATAAATCCATTATTGTTAATATAACAAATACTGCTGAAAGTACTAATGCTACGTGAATATGAGTTCCAGTAATGCCTAAAATGTCTGACATAATTTGAGTTCCGCCAGAGATATATGCAATTAAAACACCGTAAAGCAAGATTGCGTTTGTTGCAATGGCAATCCATTTGCCGAATTTTCCAAGATAATGACCGTAAAGGCTAGGATAGTCAAAGTGTTCGTCCTTTGCTTCTCCTGCTTCTCTTGCAAGTACATCTGCCGTAAATAACATCATTGAACTGTACAAAAGAATTGATATCAATGATGGAATAGCACCTACTAAACCTAAACTGATTGGAAGTGCTAAAATACCTGCACCGATTAAGTTTCCAACAACCAAACCTGATGCGGCAACTACAGCGAAATTACTTTTATTTGTCATATTGTTCCTCTTAGAAATTAAAATTTAAACCCATAATATAACAATCATAACCTTTTTGCAAGTTTTAGTATCTATTTTAGACTTTTTGTGTGATAATTATGTATAAATTTTAAGAATTTTCGGAGAAAATATGCAAGTTGAAAAAGTAAGCAAATGTAGTAACG
>CAVFCO010000122.1:8063-8678 GCA_963620955.1 Alistipes senegalensis
ATTTATGAAAGATAATCGAATTCAAATTAAAGAATCGCTTGAAAATGATGCAATTTCTTGTGCTGAATTTAAAAATTTAATGGAAAATCGTCCGATAATTAAATTTAGACCATTTAAAAATTCCTTCACAAAACGAGGTGATAAAATTCTTTTGGCAAAAACTTTAGGTATTCACCCTGAAAATGTCGATGATTATATAAAAAATGTCGCAAATGACTTAAAAGAAACTGAAGATTTGGATTACATTGATAAAGAAACTATCAAAAAAGTTAGAACTTATGTCTATAGACACGGTTCAAAAGACGATGTTGTAGTATTTTTAGATAACGAACTTAAAGAGTCAACGGATAAATTAAAAACTTTATTTACAACTCTACAATATAATACTGGTGGGCTTGCAGATTATTTTGTACGACCAATTCACAGAATGAGTAACGCAACTTTTACAAAATTGTATAATGTTGTTGATAAAAACTTGCAAAATGCGGAAAAGAATGGTGAAATTACAAAAGAATTCAAAGAAGCGACCGCAAAATGGGCTTTGGTTCAAATTTATCAAATTCAACAAAATTCAAAACTTGTAAATGCTTTCAAAGCAAGAACTGACTTAACAAC
>CAVFCO010000123.1:0-2750 GCA_963620955.1 Alistipes senegalensis
CATTACTTAGGTAAAAATATTATGGGAACAGATTTCTCATTCGAAATTCATATTAAAGAGGGTGCTGGTGCATTCGTTTGTGGTGAATCTTCTGCCCTAATTGCTTCAATTGAGGGCGAAAGAGGTATGCCAAGACCTAAAAATATTCACATGGCAGAATGTGGTTTGTTCAAACGTCCAACACTTTTGAATAACGTTGAAACATTTGCAAACGTGCCTTTAATTATTACAAAAGGTGCAAAATGGTTTAGTTCAATGGGTACTGAAACTTCAAAAGGTACAAAAACATTCGCTTTGACAGGTGAAGTTAACAACACTGGTTTGATTGAAGTTCCAATGGATACAACATTAAGACAAATCGTATTTGACCTTGGTGGTGGTATTAGAAACGGCAAAAAATTCAAAGCTGTTCAAATTGGTGGTCCATCAGGTGGTTGTTTAACAGAAGAACACTTAGATATGGCAATGGATTATGACCACTTAACAAAAGTTGGGGCAATGGTTGGCTCTGGCGGTTTGGTTGTAATGAACGAAGATACTTGTATTGTTGAAGTTGCACGTTTCTTTATGAACTTTACTCAACACGAATCTTGCGGTAAATGTACACCTTGCCGTGAGGGTACAAAACAAATGTTGAGAATCCTTGAAAAAATCGTTAAAGGCGAGGGTACAATGGAGGACTTAGACACACTTGAAGAACTAGGTCAAGTTATCAAAGACGGTTCTTTGTGCGGTTTGGGTAAATCTGCTCCAAATCCTGTACTTTCAACTTTGAAATACTTTAAAGACGAATATATTGCCCACATTAAAGACAAAAAATGTCCAGCAGGTGTTTGTAAGGCTCTTAAATCTTACACAATTGATGCTGAAAAATGTAAAGGTTGTACAAAATGTGCAAGAAATTGTCCAGTTGGTGCAATTGAGGGTGAAGTTAAACAAGCTCATAAAATTGATCAAGCAAAATGTATCAAATGTGGTGCTTGTGCATCAAACTGCCCATTCAAGGCAATCGTTTTAAATTAGTTTAAGTATAAGGATAAAATCAATGAGTGATAAAAAAACATTATTTATAAATAATCAAGAAGTTGAATTTACAGATGAAAAAACGGTATTAGAAGTAATCCGTAACAACGGATTTAACGTACCAACATTTTGTGATAGACCTGAATTGAGTCAATTTGGTGCTTGCAGAATGTGTGTTGTTGAGCAAGAGGGCAGAGGTATTCAAGCCTCTTGTACAATGCCACCAAGAGCAGGTATTAAAATTTTTACACATTCAGCAAAAGTTAGAAAAATCAGAAAAACAATCTTAGAATTGTTATTGGCAAATCACGATAGAGAATGTACTACTTGTGAAAAATCAGGTAGTTGCGATTTGCAAAAATATGCAGAAGAATATGGTGTAAGAAGTATTAAATATCCATCATTGAAAAAAGAAGATATGTTGGAAATTGATAGTTCTAACCCATCACTTGTTCGTGATCCAAACAAATGTATTCTTTGCGGTGCTTGTGTTAGAGCATGTAAAGAATTCCAAGGTCATGCTGTTTTAGGTTTTGCAAACAGAGGTTCTAAAACTGTTGTACAACCAATGAACGGAAGAAGTTTAGCATCAGTAGATTGTGTATTCTGCGGTCAATGTCAAGCAGTTTGCCCAACAGGTGCTTTGACAATAAAATCTGATGTTGATGCTGTTTGGAATGAAATTAACAACAAAGATAAAAAAGTTGTTGTTCAAGTTGCACCTGCAGTTCGTGTTGCAATAGGTGAAATGTTCGGGTTGAATGCCGGCGAAAATTCAATCGGTAAAATCTATGCGGCATTGAGAAGAATTGGGTTCGATTTAATTTTTGACACAAACTTCTCTGCTGATTTAACAATCGTTGAAGAAGCGACAGAATTCCTTGATAGATTGAATAATGGCGGTAAGTTGCCACTATTTACATCTTGCTGTCCGGCATGGGTAAGATATTTGGAAACTCAACACCCTGAAATGTTAGACCACTTATCATCTTGCAAATCTCCTCAAGGTATGATGTCTGCAATTGTTCAAAATTTATTGCCAAAATACTATGAAGATTATACAAAAGAAAATACAGTAGTTGTTTCAATCATGCCTTGTACTGCTAAAAAATACGAAGCAAAAAGAGGTCAATTAAGACGTGATGGCAAATTTGAAACAGATTACGTATTAACAACTCAAGAATTCGGCAGAATGATTAAAGAAGCCGGAATTGACTTCAAAAACTTGAAAGAAGAAAAAGCAGATTCGCCATTCGGTGGTTACACTGGTGCTGGAACAATTTTCGGTGCATCGGGCGGTGTTGCTGAGGCAGCGGCAAGAAGTGCATACTACTATGTAACTGGTGAAAATATTTCAAGTGATGATATTACACAAATGCGTGGCGTTGATAAAAATTCTCGTTCAAAAACAATTGAACTTGATATCAAAGGTACAAAAGTTGTTGTAAGAGTTGTTTCAACTTTGGTTGAGGCCGAAAAAGCAATTCAAGAAATTAAAAATGGCACAGCAAACTTCCAATTATTAGAAGTTATGGCATGCCCTGGAGGTTGCGTAAACGGTGGCGGTCAGCCAAGAAGTTGCGAAGACGTTAAAGTTAAACAAGAACGTGCAGAAGGATTGTATGCAGAAGATAAACATTCTGAATTAAGACACTCACATGAAAATCCTGACGTAATAAGACTTTATAAAGAAGACTTAGAAAAAGCAGGTTCTCATAAAGCACATG
>CAVFCO010000124.1:0-12640 GCA_963620955.1 Alistipes senegalensis
GTTGTGTTCGTTTTTATACGCATTTTTACACCCTCTAAATGGGCATTTTTACTTGCCTGTTGCTATATTAATCCTATTTTTTGTAAGTTTTTCGATTTATCATTCATATAAAAATTTATACAAAACAGAAACTCCAAAACTTTCGATTTTTGCTCTTGTACCTATTTTTATCTTACTTTTTGGACAAGGGTATAACACAGGCTACAACGGAGGTATAGACAATCACCATTCGGGCGAACAGATTGCTGTTTTCTTTCAACATCAGTATTTTGGATTGAAATATTATAATGACATAATGCTTGTTCACGGCTTTGTCGATGTTGTACCAACTTGCTTAGGCTCGGTAATGTTTGGCGAAAACACTTTGTATTCCGCACTTTTAGGACGAAGTCTTTTTGATAATTTAATTGTTATATTAACCGTGATTTCTTCGTATTATGTTTTTGTAAAATGCCCTGTATTGCTTTCATTCTCAATGTTTAGAGCCTTTAACATTCCTCAATTATACGTTTTGGCGTTTTTGTTGATGCTTAAAAAATCAATATTAAATAAGCCGTCTATTTGGCTAAGTTGCTATATATTATTGAGTTTTACTCTTTTGTTTTTCTGGACAACATACGGAACTTTTTGGGTTTTGGCAACTTTACCGTTGGCAGTTTATGTTTTGTTTAAATTTTCAAAAACTGATAAAAAGGGTCTAAAATGTACGTCATTAATCATTTTGCTTGCTTTAATTTTATTCTTAAATCAAGAGTTGATTTTTAATTACGTTTTGCAAGCCCCTAATTACATTCAAAGCAATCTTTATGCCTTTGGAAACGGTTTTCCGCAAATAAAATATCATCAAATTGTTTCAGATTTGATTAAATTATTTGCACTTTTAGTTGTTCCTTATTTTATGCTTAAACTCTTTGAGGAGTTGAAAAATCCACAAAAAAATATTGCATATTTGTTCACATTATTTTTTTCTATAATTTTTGTTTGCGTATCACTTAATTATACTCTTGGACGAATTGATTTTATTGCAATGCAACGAATTAAAGACATTTCAATGTCTTATTTGGGAATAATTGTTTCATATTTGTTGTTGCAAAAAAATAGCCGATATTTGCCATTTTTTAAATATCTTGCCGTAATATTCTTTGTCGGTATTACTTTTTTGAGTCTGCCAAATTTAAAAAAATGGTTGCCAGAAAATCATTTAACGAAATGTGAAATTTCTGAAAATATCGGCGAATTCTCATTCTCAAAAGAATTTGAAACAAATCTTACTGACATAAAAACTGTTTTAACACAATATTCTAAATCTGAAAATGACTTTTTGGATTTGAATTACGGAATGAATTATTTTTACTTTAATAAAAAACTTCCAATACCTTTTGTGTCTTATTATAACATTGTTAATTCTCGTCAAAATAAGGTTTGTGCTAAAAAGTTAAACAAAAACTTGCCAAATGTTGTTTTAATTTCTACCATTTTTCAAAATTATTTTGACAATGTTTATCCGTCATTGAGAATTAACGCTATTTATAGAGAATTGTTGTTGAGCCGAAAATACAACTTATTGCAAACTGAAACGAATACTTTTTTAATCAAATCTAAAAATGCAAAATTTTCAAAAAATGATTTGCAAATATTAGACGAAAAACTATCGACTAGTTATTTGGGCTATCTTCCAGATTCTTGGGGTAATTCTATGAATACTTTGCCTTTAAAAAATATTGAAATCCCTAATAAAATAAAATATGAGAAAAACAAAATTATTATAACTTTTGACTCTCCTCAAAAAGGTGAAAATATTGATTTGATTGGTTTAGAAACTCCTAACGTTAATCAATCGTACAAAATAAGAATAAATGGAAGTTCTTCTGTTTTGACGTTTAAATCTAAACAGGGCAATAGGTTGATACCATTTGATAATTTCGCATCTTGGTTGTTAAACAACAATATTAAACAAATCGAAATTGAAACAGAAAAACCTATAAAACTTACAAATTTAAAATTTTATAAACGAGATATTTAATTTTTAGTGTAAAAATAATTTTAAAACTAAAACGGCGAAATCTTTTTAAAGATTTTGCCGTTCAATTTATGCATTTTTTAGTGTTTATGCTTTTTTGTTAGGAACTTCAACAGGTTGACCTTTTTGGTTGTTGTACCAAATTACTGGAGTGTCTGCTGAGTTGTCGCCTACGATAGCACCGTTTTTACCGTATTTAACAGGTTGTTCTTGTAATGGTAAGTTTTTACCATAAGAATTTACGTCAACGATAGAAACTGAATCATAGTATTCTAAGAAGTTTTTGTAAGGGATATCAGCATCGTAAGAAGTGTTCCAAGGGTTTGTGCATCTTACTTTTAATTCGCCGTTAGCACCTTTTTGTGGTTCAAGTGTGTATGCGTGGAAACCGTAAACCCCTGCAGATTCTGCAACTGGGTTTTCTGTTCTGCCACCGCTAGCACGAGTACCACCAGTCATGATGTGGTCTTCATTGAAGTTATCTTGCATTATTTGTTTTTTAACTTCTTTTTCTTCAAGGTCTAAGTTCCATTGTCTGAATCCGCCGAAACCAAATCTTTCCATAACTTCAAAGTTATATCCGCCTAAAGAACCTCTGTAGAAGTCTGCTGCACGTTGGAATTTATCTTCTTTGTTATCTGGATCTTTTTTCAATTCAGAGAATTTTAAACCGTTTTCATCTTCTTCATAGTAGATGTTGTAGAAGTTATCATCACGGCAAACAACGATAGTTTTGCTTGGGTCTGCTTTTGCTTCTAAGTAATCATTCAAACGTTGTTTGTGTCCTGCTAATGATTTCATCGCTTCCATTTTTTTATCAGCAGGTGCTTTTGCAAATTCTTTTTCTTTTTGAGCGATTTTTTCGTTCATGATTTTTTTGAAGTTTGCATCTGCTTTGTTTACAGAGTCTAAACCATAAGCATCTTCAAGAATTCTAACACCTGTAGAACCTTTTAATGAGTATTTTTGAACTCTATCTTTTGGAAGTTCTGCGTTTTCATATTTGTATTCGCCGTAACCATTTTTAAATTTAACAGTTACATCTTTTCCGTCTTGGTGGAATGCTTCATATAATGCAACTCTTGCTTTAGGGTGATTCATTAATGTTCCAAGAGTTGAAACTAAGTAGCAATCACCGATGCTTTGTTGTTGAGTTGTAAATCTTTTTGCTGGTGGGAACAATTTCATGAACATATCTTTGTCCATATCTAATTGTCTTGATTCATTTTTATCAGTTTTTACATAAATTTTGTCTTGGTCAGCAACTTTGAATACATCACCAACTTTTGCTGATTTTGTACCTTCTGCTTGAGATTTTACGTTTGGAACATAAACATCTGCAATGTTTTTACCTGCTTTTTTTGCTTCGTACATCATGTCTAAATCTTTTGCAAGATTATCATTCATTTTACCAGTTGCCCAGTAATTGCTTAATGTACTTGGTTCTAAGTCGCCACTTTTAACCATTTCTAATTGCATCATAACGTTAGCAGTTTGTTCATCGCCACGTGCCAATACTTTTTTAACGTTTTTATAATCTTCTTTTGAAAGCATTGCTCCAGCATCCTTAATCATTTTTGATGCTTCTTCATTTGTATGAGCAACAGGAACAGGTTTTGCAACTTGGAATTTTCTAGGTTTAATACCTACCATTGCTTGCATTGTTGCTGCACTTGGCATAGGTGTTTTTTCAATAGGGTTTGTATTTACTTGAACCTCTGTTTTTTTCTTTGTTGAAACTTCTTTCGCTCCTACTACTGGAGTCATCTTAGAAACTGGATTTACTTGCATACCTTTCCTTCCTTCACATATCTACTTTGCTATGGCATGTTAAAGTCGCCTGAATTTTTAAATTGCTTTATTTCGGCTTTGTGTTAATTAAACTTTACAAATTTTTTACGAAACTGTCAAGCAAAAGATTACTATGTCTATAGTAGAAAGTTTATTCAAAATAAAGATATCATTGAATTATAGCAAGTGTTACGATTGTAACAGATGTTAAGAGTGTTAACATTACAATTTATTTTTGATGTATAATTTTAATTATGAATAACAAGAAAATTACAGCAAGTGTAGAAGATTATTTAGAAATTATTTACGACCAATTAGAGAAAACTCAAAAAATTAAGGCTGTGGATATTTCTAAAAAGTTGAATATTTCGAGGGCTTCGGTTACAGAGGCTTTGCAAAAACTTGCTCAAAAAAATTATATTAAGTATGAAAAAAATTGTCCTATTGAATTGACTGAAACAGGGCGTGCAATTGCAAAAGAGGTTGTTTATAAACACAAAATTTTGTGCGAATTTTTTACAAAAATCTTAAAAATTGAAAAAGAAGAGGCCGAAATTAATGCTTGCCGAATTGAGCATGTTATTACGCAAAAAGCCTTTGAAAAGATAATTGAACTAGTAAAAGAATAGTTTTGAGGTTTGTTATGGAAGATGTTGAAATTAGAGTTGCAACCGTTGATGATGCACAAGCCATTTTAGACGTTTATAAATATTATGTATTAAATACCGCAATTACTTTTGAATGCTCAGTTCCGTCGATTGAAGATTTTAGAAAAAGAGTTGAAAAAACTTTAGAAAAGTATCCATATTATGTTGCGATTTGTGATAATAAAATCGTTGGATATGCTTATGCAAGTGATTTTGGAACTCGTGAGGCATATAGATTTTGTGCCGAATTAAGTATTTATTTAGATAAAGACTATGAACATAAAGGTATAGGAAAACATCTTTACCAAAAACTTGTTGGTGCGTTGAAAGAATGTGGTATAAAAAATATTTATGCAAGAATAGCCGTTCCGGTTGAAAAAGAAGACGAATACTTAGATTTTAACAGTGTAAATTATCATAAACATCTTGGTTTTGAACAGGTTGGCAAATTTACTCAATGCGGATATAAATTTAATCGTTGGTACAATATTGTTGTGCTAGAAAAGATTATTAGAGAGGTTTAATGATGTTTTTGAATATGTTCTCGGTATTTGTTGGTGGCGGAATTGGTGCGTTGTTGAGATTTTTGGTTTCGCATGTATCAAAGAAAGTTTTAATCTTTCCATTTGCGGGAACTTTTATTGTTAATGTTGTAGGTTGCTTTTTTATAGGATACTTGTTTGCACAAATTTTGTATAAAGGGGCGTTTCACCCTGCATTGAGGTTGTTTTTGATTACAGGACTTTTGGGCGGTTTGACAACATTTAGTACATTTAACCTTGAAGTTTTTGAACTGATAAAAACAGGCAAAGTTATGACAGGATTGTTATACTTGTTCCTAAGTTGTGCCGTGGGCTTACTTTTTACCCTTGCTGGATACTATTTATTCACAAAAGTACAAATGTAAATTGATTGGTTAAACGAGGCTTTTTCGTTTTTAAAAAATATTTTTTGAAATGAGTTAAATTAGTTCTCTTTGAATAAATCTTCAGGTTTTATATTCAAGGCTCTTGATATTTTATATATGTTTTCGACTGTTGTGTTGCGTTCTCCACGTTCAATCATACCGACGAAATTTGGCGACATATCAAGAATTTCTGCCAATTCAAGTTGAGTTAAATCACGTTCAAGTCTAAGTGATTTAAGATTTTTTCCAAACTTTTGTAAATCTCGTTTGCTCATAAAAATATTTTCGTGATAATATGATTTATAATAAACAAACTGACCGTGCGATTAATTCTATAAATGGTTAATATTATTGACTATTCAAACTATAACTAAAAGAAGTATAAGGAGTTTTTTTATGAAAAAGATTTTAATTTTATTGTTGATAAGTTGTTTTGCAATTTTGCCAACTTTTGCAATCACTGATACTAATCCAGAATTGCAAAAGGCTGAAATTAAATATCAACAGAAGTTAGAAAAAATTAAAAGAAAACAAGAGTTGAAATGCTTGAAACATCCTGAAAGTTGTACTCCATCTCAAAGTACAGCATTGACTTTAGGGGTTGCTCAAAAAAATATAAAAATCGGAACCTCTCAAGACGAAGTTGCAATGACCTTAGGTTCACCAAACATTGTAACGACAGATTCAAACGGTTTGGAAACATGGATTTATGACAAAGTTTCATCCGTAACTGCTTATAATAGTTCAGGTTTTGATGTTGGTGCTAGAGCCGGTGGTGGTGGTGCCGGTTTTGGAGGAAATGGTCTTGGCGGTGGCGGAGGTCTTTTGGGTATTGGATATGCAAAAAATCAATCTGTTGCTCAATCTTCACAAAAAACTTTAACAATCGTTATTAAATTTTCTAACAAAAAAGTATCATCATTCCAATATCATATGAGTAATTTTTAATTTAATTTGAGGTAATAAAATGAAAAAATTTTTAGTAGTAATTATCTGTTTTGTTTGCGTATGTTGTGTGAATCCTACTTTTGCAAAAGCAAAAAATGATATCATAACTCCACAAACTCAATTGCAAAAAAGACAATATCAAACTCGTCAATATAACAGTATTGATAAAGCAACAATTATGAAGTCAATGTTAAATGTTTTACAAGATGAGGGTTATATTGTAAACAATGCCAATTCTTTATTGGGATTTATTTCTGGCTCTAAAGAATTTAGTACTTCAGACAAAACTATCGATTTTGAAAAAGAATTTGGTGCTAAAAAAATGTTAGGAGCAACGGTTGCTGTAGTTGAAGCAACTGCTAATATTTCTGAATACGGCAAAACTTATAAAGTTAGAGTTAATTTTAAACGAAAATTCTTAAACGCTTATGGTTCTGCAATTAAGATTGAAGAAATTACAGATGAAAAGTATTATCAAAACTTTTTTTCTCGTGTAGATAAAGCAATATTTATTCAAAAACAAAAGATTTAATGATATGAAAAAACTCGTAAGTATTTTATTAATATTCTCAATATTCGTTGGTATTTCACTTCCTGCCAATGCAAAAGCGAAAACTCTTAAGAACAACGTGTTTGAAATAAGAGAAGTTCAAACACATTACTTTGATACTCCAGATACGCTAAAAGTTATGAAAGCGGTTGTAAATACATTACAAGATAACGGATTTGTAATTCAAGACGGTGAAATGAATTTGGGGTATCTTAGAGCAAAAAAAGATTTTCGGGCAAAAAGGACTGATAAAGGTAGAGTTACGGTATATTCTTTAGAGTTTGCGTACTATGGTGTGCTTGCGGGGTTTACCTTTGGTATTGCTGCTCCATATTTGATAATTCCAATTATGCATATGAAAAATGAATTGGCTTTACATCCAGTTATTATTGATTCTAATGTAACTTTTGAAAGGGTTGGAAAGCGAACAAAAGTTAGAATTAATATAATAGAAAAAATCTTGGAAAATGCCGATGGATATACAATGATAAAATCTTCTCCACGCAAAGTTATTAGACATTACGATGCGGAAATGTATCAAGAGTTTTTTAATCAGGTAAACAAAAATTTGTTTTTGGAAAAGACTCTATAATAAATTGCAAATTTCTTGATAATTAGATAAAACTCTCAGAATGCAAACGGTATCATTCTTTATATTATAAACAATAACGTAATTCAGTTTGACTTGAATAAAACGAACATTTTTGTGTGTAAAATCTTTTCTTATGTGTCCAAGATTTGGAAATTTACATAAATTATCGAAAACGATATAAAAATCATTCAATAAACTTAATGCTGCTTTTTTGTTATCGTTGGCAATAAAGTCTGCAATTTTCTCAATATCCGTCAAAGCAATACTTTTGATTTCAAGTTCTAATTTAGTCATATTTTTTCATTAAATTTTTTAATGCGGAATGTCCTTCAAGAGATTTTGTATCATTTATGCCATCTTCAATATCTCTATTTAATTTGTCTAAAACATCTTGAGAAATTGGTGTTTCTTTAGAAATTAATAACCTCAAGGCTTCTCTTATAACTTCGCTAACAGAGTTGTATAAACCTGTTGAAACCTTATCATTTACAAATTGTTCTAATGCTGGAGTTAAAGATATGTTCATAAATTACCTCAAATTAACAAAGTATATTTCAATTATAACAAACTTTGTTATAAATTTCAATAAATTTTACGAATATATGCTTTTTAACGATAAAAAAGGATAACCATTACGATTATCCTTTTTTAAAATTACGCCCGGCGCGATTCGAACGCGCGACCCTCTGCTTAGAAGGCAGATGCTCTATCCAGCTGAGCTACGGACGCATATACTTTTTTGTTATTCAATTGTCATGCTCAGCTGGCTTTTAATGTGGACAAGCCACTGAGTTTCGCTTCCACTCACCTCGTGAGCTACGGACGCATACATTTTTATTTAGTTGTTTGAAAATTAACTTCTCGTGTAACTATTCTAGCACACAAAATTTTTCTATGCAAGTATAAAATTTTTAAGGTATAATTTTTATATAAATTATATTTACGAGAGGAAAAATTTTTATGCTTAAAGGTAACGAAATTAGAAAATTATACTTAGATTTTTTCAAAGATAAACATCAGCACACAGTTGTTGAAAGTTCTTCACTTGTTCCTGACAATCCAACTGTACTTTTAACTACTGCGGGCATGCTTCAATTTTTACCTATCTTTTTAGGTATCGTAAAATCACCTTACGACCCTGCTCGTGCAACTTCATGTCAAAAATGTGCTCGTGCCGGTGGTAAAGATTCAGATATCGAAAATGTTGGTAGAACTCCTCGCCACCATACATTCTTTGAAATGTTAGGAAACTTCTCTTTTGGTGATTATTACAAAAAAGAAATTATTCCTTGGGCATGGGATTTTGTTACTAACGTTTTAAAATTAGACAAAGATAGACTTTGGATTACAATTTTTGAAACAGATGATGAGGCATACGAAATTTGGCGTAGCGTTGGTGTTGCACCAGAACGTATCAAACGCAAAGGCAAAAAAGACAACTTCTGGGGTCCTCCAGGGGCATCAGGTTCTTGCGGTCCTTGTTCTGAAATCCATTACGATTTAGGCGAACAATTCAAATGTTCTGACGATTGCGGTATCGATACTTGCGAATGCGACCGTTGGGTTGAAATTTGGAACTTAGTTTTCACAGAATTATATCAAGATGAAGAAGGTAACCAATCACCTCTAGAATCTAAAAACGTTGATACAGGCATGGGCTTAGAACGTATTGCAATGGTTTGCCAAGGTGTTACATCGACTTTTGAAACAGATTTACTTCGTCCAATCCTAGACAAAGTAGTTGAAATGAGCGGTGTTGAATACAAAAAATCAGATAAAACTGATATTTCATTACGTATTATCACAGACCATGCTCGTTGTGTAACTTTCTTAATCAACGACGGTGTTATCCCTGGAAACGAGGGCAGAAGTTATGTTTTACGTATGATTTTACGTAGAGCATTACGTCACGGTAAAATTTTAGGTATGGATTTGCCTTTCTTACACAAACTGGTTGACGTTGTTGTTGAAAACTACGGTGAAGCATATCCTGATTTAGTTAAAAATAAACAAAAAATTGTTGATACAATCTTAAAAGAAGAAGAACGTTTCAACAAAACTCTTGATAGAGGTTATAAATTATTAAACGAATTTATTGACAACAAAAAAGATATTGACGGAGAAAATGCGTTCAAACTTTACGATACATACGGCTTCCCATTTGAATTAACAAAAGAAATTATGGAAGAAAATGGATTAAAAGTTGATGAGGACGGTTTCAAAGTTGCAATGAAAGAACAAAAAGACCGTGCAAAAGCAGCAACACAAAAGATTTCTGTAACTGGCGATATTAAATATGCAAAAGTTGAGGAAAAAGTTGGTGCTACTGATTTTGTTGGTTACACAGATTTAGAATGCGACGCAAAAATCCTTGAAACTCTTGACGGAGAGGGTTATGTCGATGTTGTTCTTGATAAAACTCCATTCTATGCTGAATGTGGTGGTCAAGTTGGCGACTCTGGTGTAATCGAAAGTGATAGCGTTAAATTGAATGTTTTAACAACTTTCAAAGTGAATAAATTATTTGTACATCGTTGCGAACTTGTAAACGGTGAAATTGAACTAGGTTCAACTGTTCATGCTGTTGTTGATAAAGAACGCAGAGGACAAATCAAAGTTCACCATACATCTGCCCACTTGTTGCAAGCGGCATTGCAAAAAGTTTTGTCAGGAGATGTTCACCAAGCAGGTTCTCAAGTAGAAGAAGACAGAATGCGTTTCGACTTTACTTTTGACCGTGCAATGACCGACAAAGAAATTCAAAAAGCCGAAGATATCATGAATGAATGGATTTCTGAAGATTTAGATGTTACAACAAAAGTTATGAATATTGACGAGGCAAAACAAACTGGTGCAATGGCTTTATTTGGTGAAAAATACGAAGATGAAGTAAGAGTTGTATCAATCGGTGATGTTTCAAAAGAATTCTGTGCCGGTTGCCACGCATCTCACACAGGTCAATTAAGACTTGCAAAAATTGTTTCAGAATCAGCAATTGCTGCAGGTACAAGACGTATTGAAGTTGTTGTTGCAAAATCTGCATTGAAATACTTGTCAGATAAAGCAAATGCAATGGATAAATTAGCAACAAAATTCAAGGCTCACTATGACGAAGTTGAGGCTAGAGTTGATAAATTGCAAGAAGAAAACAAAGAATTGCAAAAAGAACTTACTGCGGTTAAATCTGCACAAGCAAAAGACAAATTCAAAGAGTTTGCATCAAAAGCCGTTGATATCAATGGTGGAAAATTGTTCGTTCAAAGAATGGAACAAATTGACTCAAATGCTCTTAAAGAGGGTGTTGAAATGCTTGCAAACAAACTTGGCGATTCAGTAATCGTTGTAGTTGCAGGAACTTCAATCTTTGTAAAAGTATCTGATAACTTTGTTTCAAACGGTGTAAATGCTGGAAACATTGTTAAAGAAATCGCTACAGCAACAGAGGGTAAAGGTGGCGGACGTCCACAATTCGCTCAAGGTGCGGTTAAAAATACAGATAAATTAGATGAAGTTTTAGCAAAAATCGAAAAAGATTTGAAAGGTTAATGTATGATTTTAAAAATAGAAAGATTACCACATAATAGGGTTTTACCTGAATACAAAACAGAGGGTGCGTCTGGCATGGATTTAAGTGCGGCGATTGATGAACCAATTGTTTTGAAACCGTTAGAAAGATGTTTAGTTCCTACAGGATTAAAAATTGAGTTGGAACACGGATACGAAGCACAAGTTCGCCCACGTTCTGGCATGTCTATTAAACATGGGATTACGTTGATTAATTGTGTTGGCACAATTGATGAGGATTATAGAGGCGAAGTTTGTGTTCCTGTTGTGAATATTTCAAACGAAGAATACGCAATCCAACCTGATGAAAGAATTGCTCAAATGGTCATTGCAAAATACGAACAAGCAAAAATTGAGGTTGTAACTGAATTATCAGAAACAGCACGTGGTGAAGGTGGATTCGGCTCAACTGGTAAATAAGATGAAGAAAAGAACGATTTTATCTATTATTTTTACTATAATTTGTGTTATTGCCACAAATAAGTTTTGGCTTGTATTTAAACCAATGCCAGTTCGTTTTAATATAAATGGAAATGGTGAATATAAAATTCAAGTTTTTCTTAATAAAAAAGATAACAACGAATTTAAAAAAACAAAATCAGCATCTGAAACAATTAATTTGTCAGGTTACGAAGATATTGTAAAATTTGATGTATACCGTTCGAAATTTCCAAAACGCTTAAAGTTAGTCATAGCAAGCGATAACAGACGGGGGGGGGGCAAACTCCTTGCTATAAGTGAGTTTTACGTCCGCAAGCAAAAGGTTGATTTTTCTACTATCAAAAATTTTTCTGCAAAAAATGCAAAAATCGAAATAAAAAACAATAAATTATACATAACTCCACTTAATAATGAAAAAATTGAAATAATATACAATATACCATTGAATGCAAAATGTTCTGTAAAATTTGAGTTTGGTATCTTTTTATCAATAATGATTTTGTCATTCTTGTTATTTTTAAAATTAACAAGTTATTTGGCAGATTTCAAAAATGTAAAAAATCAATCACGAATAGAGATAGTGTTCTTAACAATATTTTTTGTATTCTTATTTGTGCCAATGAGTCATATAAATCAAGATGAAACTTCAAAAACCGAAAATAGAACTTTAGCAAAGAAACCAACCCTTGTAACAAAATCAGGCGAAATAAACTACAAATATGGCAAAGATTTTGATTCTTGGTTTAATGACAGATTTAATTTGAGATTTTGTTTTAATAGAATGTATTCAAAATTATTAGTTAGAAGTACTTTTATTGAGAGAAATGGTTTTATTTATGATAAAAGGACGGGATTATTTGTATATAAAAAACAATATGACAATACATTTAAAAAGTTGGATGAAAAAACTTTAAGTGGAGATTTAAAGCAAATTAAAAGATTAAAAAGTTTTTGTGATGCAAATGGAATTGATTTATACGTTTTAATTATTCCTCAATCTTTTGCAATTAACTATGATTTGATGCCATATAAACAAAGAAACAAAATTCCGATTGGAAAACAGTATGAAAAATTATTTAAAGAAAATCAAATTGAGTACCTTTACCCATATGAAAAGCTGTGTGAAATTAATACTAAGTTAAAAGAATCTTTGTATTACGATACTGATACTCATATGACG
>CAVFCO010000125.1:0-13021 GCA_963620955.1 Alistipes senegalensis
GCTAAAAAACCTGAAAATATCAGAGAAAAAATCGTTGAAGGTCGTTTACACAAAATCCTTGCTCAAAAATGTTTGTTAGAACAAGCATTCGTTAAAGACCCATCTCAAACAGTTGCTCAATTAATCGAAGGTAAATTGGTTATCAACAAATTTATCAGATACAACTTGGGTGAAGGTTTAGAAAAACGTAGCGAAAACTTCGCAGAAGAAGTTGCAAAACAAATGGGCAAATAATTAGTTTAAAATAATCTGATTATAAAAACAAAAAAGGTTTTGAATGAAAGTTCAAGACCTTTTTTATTGCCTAATTTTCTTACCATACCAACAAAAACATTTATTTAAAGCAAAAAAAAGCCAGTCAATCGACTGGCATAATTTGGTTTGATTTTTTAGTTATTGGTTTGGTTTAATTTAAAACCTACACGTTATAATCAGCCCCAACAACAACACTAACTATAACACTACACACACTTTTATTTACCTATGCAAAAATTGATTCATTTACATGATGAGAAATAACTCTATTACCTAGTTCAGTTTTTGTAATTTGACCATCACGATTCGTGTCTAATGCCTTATTTGCGGTATATTCTTTTGAGCCATTCGCTGCAATTAATTCACCACCTGCTTTTGCTGGCATGAATACTAATGTATATAAATCACCTGCTGAAAGTTTTGATTTACCTTTCAATGCAGATCCATTTTTAACCATTACTAAGAATTTTTCAACGTAATCAAGTTGCTGTATTGCAGACATATTGCGTAAAGCACTTGTAGTTGTACCCAATGCTCTAGCTGTTGCAGGCATAAATTGAATTAAACCAGTAGCACCACCATTTGAGTTTGTTGCTTTTGAATTTAGACCTGATTCACTATGCATTACACCTAATAAATCTTTGTAATCACAACCTATTTTGTTTGCAATTTGTTTAACTCTATCTAAGAACTGTTTGTTTAAACCCTCAGCCTTAGCAGATGCTTTTTGATTTCCTGAAGTTGCTGTGTATTGAGTAGAAGAAGAACCAATATTTGAGAAATTAAAACTAAAGTTCATGCCTGACAAGTTACCGAACATTTTTGAAAAATCAAATGTTGGAGTGTTGCCAGTTGTATCAAAGTTGAAGTTACCCAAGTTTAATTGAGTACCGAAAACTCCAAATGGGTTTGAAGTAACATCAGAACTTACATTACTGAAAGCATTCATAGTGAACAATAAAGCATTCAAATTTGCAAAATTTACATTTGATGTTGGTGTCATTAAACTCTCCAATAATGTAATAATCTCTCGTATTTATATAAAGTATTTTTGTCTAAAAAAATTGCCTTTTTTAAAACACAATTATTAAGAAATATTACACGAGAATAAAAGCCAATAATAAAGCATTAAAAAAGGACGCATAATGCGTCCTTTTAAAACCTTTTTGTAAAAACAACTATTTTGCTTTTTGAACTTTGTTTGCTTTCAAGCATGAAGAACAAACTGTCATTTTTCTAACAACACCATTTTCAATAACTTTTACTGTTTGAAGATTTGGTGCTTGTCTGTGAACATTTTGTTTATGAGAGAAAGTTAATTTTGCTGATTTTAAAGGTGTTTTTCCACATTTTTCACATTGTCTTGACATAATAATAATCCTTTTCTACTAATATCTGTTACAAGAATACATCAAAGATGTTAATTTTACAAGTATTAAATAACCATAATGTTAAATTATTTAATAGAAAAATCTTTAGCAAGAAGAACTTGAACTTCCCCTGGTGCTAAAATTGTGTTAATTCGGTTGCGTTGAATTACAGGAATGTCCGCAATTTTAACAGGAACTAAAGAAACTTTATCGTTCAAGTGCGGAATAGTAATTTTAACATTTTGCATATTTGCAAAATCCATATTACCGATTACGATTACCGAATTATTTTTTGTTGTTCTAGCATAAGCAAACACATTAGAAGAATTTGTTGCTAGTGGAACAAAACTTGCGTTTGGCATGATTTGGTTCATCATATATTTAAACTTATTTGCTAAGATAAAGTTTTGCAATACATCACCATTTGATGCCCCTGGTTTACGTGAGAAGTTAAAGATATCCATTTTACCTCTTTGAGCAAAATAGAAGTTGTCATCTGTGAATGTTTTTTCTGCACGTTTATTTTCCCAAGGATACATGTAATCATCACCTGATTGGAAACCGTCTATAAAATATGAGTTTACAGGCAATGTAGCATTCAACCACGCAACCATAATTGAATATGGAGTACCGTTTGTTAAAATAGGGCTTACAACATCACGAGTTGCGAAACTGCCAATATCTGACTTAATTAAAGTATATTTTGAGAATAACTTTTGATTAAATTTTACATGTTCGTACAATTCATTTGCTGTTGTCCAATCGCTAAATCTGTAATATCCGGCAAAATATCCGTCAAAACCGACTTCCAATAATTCATCATAAGGTGTAAATGGAAGTTTTTTATTATTATTTAATGGAACATCTTTGTCAGTTGCTTGTGCAACAAATAAGAATTGAGGACTTTTTGCTTTTGTATATTTAATTAAATCACTCCAAAAATCAGCAGGCTTAGAATAAGCATCGTTTGCTACAATACCGTCAACCCCGATTTCAAGCATCATATCAACAAAAACCTTGTATTGGTCTAACAAGTCAAGATTAATTCTGCCTTGTTTACCAGCATTCAATAGTCGAACATCTGTATAATCTTTTGGAATTATAGCGGCTTTAGAATCGTTTGTTTCAAATAACAAATTGTTTTTTAAGTAATAATCGTAAGAAGCATAAGCCGGTAAATCAACGATTACTCTGATCTTTCTTCTATGTGCTTCATCAATAAATCTGATTGCTTGTTCTTTTACTGACAATTTTGATTTTTTGCTTTTTAATTGTGGATTTATTTCATTAAAAGAATTTAACGCATATAAAGAGCCTGCAGTACCTACTGCTTTTAGTTTACCAACAGGCGTAATAGGTAACAAGTGAATTGTATTAACCCCTTGCATTGCAAGTTCGTCTAGTCTATCTATAGCATTAAGGAAGTTTCCTCTTTCTTCACCAAGTTTTTCTTCAATAATACCATTTTTATTCAAATCTTTTGCGTTAAAAGTTCGAATATTAACACCCAAAATTACAAGAGAATTTGTTTGAAATTGTGCTCTTGCATCGTTAATCCAAACTGTTGCAGCATAAGATTTTATACCGATACACAATATAAGTAAAGTCAATAATAATTTTTTCATTTGTTTCCCCATTTCATTATTGATTTTATCAAAAACAAAAGCATGCAACAAATATTTAACATATCGTTGCATGCTTTGATTAAAAATTTAAAATCTATGCACGTTTGGGTTGATTTTTCTTATCTTCCCAGAAGTCAACTAACATACTTGCAAAGAAGATACTTGAATAAGTACCGATTGTGATACCTAAAATCATTGCTAAACAGAAGTCTTTTGTTGTAACACCACCAAAGAAATATAATGCTAACAATGTGATTAAAGTTGTTAATGAAGTGTTGATACTTCTTGCTAAAGTTTGAGTAACACTAGCATCTACAATTTCACCAAAAGTCATTTTCTTTGCATAATATCTTAAGTTTTCACGAATACGGTCAAACACAACGATTGTATCGTGTACTGAGAAACCGATTACTGTAAGAAGTGCAGTGATAAACAATCCGTCGATTTGTACATTCAAGAAGAATGAAAGGATTGCAAATACACCAACTACAAACAATACGTCGTGAACAAGTGCTAAAATCGCTGCTAAGGCATAGTCTAGTTTAAATCTTAATGATAAGTAAACGATGATACCTAAACAAGCAAGAGTTAACGCAATTAAAGAGTTTTTGAAAAGTTCTTCACCCAATGTAGGTCCGATAGAACTTGATGAAACAACTTCAGATTTTGGATAAATTGATTGAACTGTAGATGTGATTTTGTTAAGAGTTAGGTTATCATCTTCAGCAATAAATTTAGTTCTGATAGAAATTACATCGCTTGAATCGTTAACATTAATAACTTGCAATGCAGGGTTTTCAATACCTTGTGCTTCTAATTTTGTTCTCAAAGTTGAAATTGCACTGTTTTCAACTTTTTTATCTGTAGAATACTGAATAACTGTACCACCAGTGTAATCAATACCAACTTTTAATGGTAAGTGTGATGGGCTTGTAATAGATGCATAAATCATCATAATGATACCCGGAAGAAGCAATACTGCTGATAAAGCCATCCATAACCATCTAAATTTTACAACATGTACTTTAAAATTATTTGTATTTTCCATTATTCACCTCACTAATCCAATACACCGAATTTTGCTTTTTCACGTTTTGTTTCAGAAGCAGTATACGCTGTACCAATTTCATCTTTTCTTAATCCGAACAATGCTGGGTATTTCAATTCACCAGTACCGAAGATTAAGTGCATAAAGTTTTTAGTTACTGTAATTGCAGTAAACATTGAAACAATTATCCCGATTGCAAGAGTTAATGCAAACCCTTTAACAATACTTGTTCCGAAGAAATAAAGAATTGCTGAAGTGATAATTGTAGTCATATTTGAGTCGAAAATACTTGTGAAGGCTCTGTCAAAACCTGCATTGATTGCGGTAAACAAAGTTCTTCCTGCACGAAGTTCTTCTTTTGTTCTTTCAAAAATCAAGATGTTAGCATCTACTGCCATACCGATTGATAGAATAAAACCGGCAATACCTGCAAGAGTAAGAGTTACAGGAATCATCTCGAATAACATAAATAAAATTATAGAATAAATAATCAAAGCAACGTCAGCGATTAACCCTGGTAATCTGTAATAGCCAATCATAAATAACATTACAAGACCAAGACCAATTACACCTGCAAGTTTTGATTTTTCAATACTGTCAGCACCTAATGTTGCACCAACTGTATTTTCTTCAATAATTTTAGCCGGAACAGGTAATGCACCAGCATTCAATAAATCTACCATTTCTTTTGCTTCTTCATAAGCGAAACCATTATCGCCACCTGAGATTTGTGCTCTACCACCGATAATTGGTTCTCTGATTACAGGTGCAGAAGTTAATTCTCCGTTGAAGAAGATTGCCATTGGTTTACCAACTAATTGTTGAGTTAAATCTGCAAATTTTCTTGTACCTTTGTCGTTAAATTCCAAATCAACAACCCATTGACCGTTTGAACTTGTGCTTAATGTTGCACGGTTTAAGTCGTTACCAGTTAAACCTGTGTCAGCCCAAGAAACGTTGCTTCCGTTTTGAACTTCTTTTTTGAATGCAAGTTCAGCAGTTTCACCAAGGAATTTTTTTGCTTGGTTTAAATCTTTAACAGCAGGGATTTCAACAACAAGTCTTTTTTCACCTTGTCTTTGAACAACTGTTTCTGCAATCCCTAATTTGTTTACACGGTTTTCAATCGCAAATTGTAAACTATCCATCATATCTGGAGTAATTTTTGCAACTGTAGGTGTAGTTTGTGCTTCAAGAACTAATCTTGAGCCACCAACCAAGTCTAAACCTAGTTTGGTTGGTTTAACGATAATCATAGCAATTGAAAAAATGACAAGTGCCATAATTCCCCAAAATAGTAAAATTTTATTTTTCATTTCTACGTCCTTATATTAATAATAACTATATATGTCTTATTTTATCAAAAAACACAAATGTGAAGATAACCCACCTTGGCTATTCTTTTTCAATTGTGTCCATAATTGCGAATAATTCTGCTTTTTGTTCGTAATTTAAAATTACAAGCGGTTGTCTTACGTAATCCTTAATAATTCCTAATTTAGACAATGCAGCCTTTACTGGAACAGGATTTGGAGCCATAAACAATTTTTTGAACATTGGATATAAAATCATGTGCATATTTAAGGCATCTTTTACATTACCTTCTTTGAAATCTTGAATCATGCTTTTAATTTCTTCACCGTAAAGGTGAGATGCAACAGATACAACACCTTTAGCACCTAAAGAAAGCATTGGTAAAGTTAAACTGTCATCACCGCAATAGATGTCAAAATCTTCTGGGCAAATATCACGCATTTCTGAAATTTTGTCTAAATCTGGTGAACTTTGTTTGATACCAACAATATTATTATATTTTCTAGCAAGATAATTAACTGTTTCAGGTTGCATATCAACCCCAGTTCTTGACGGAATATTATAAATAATTATTGGTAATTTTGTTGCTTCTGCAATTGCTGAAAAGTGTGCTTTCATACCTTCTTGAGATGGTTTGTTGTAGTATGGAACTACAGAAAGAATAGCATCTGCACCCTCTTTTTCTGCTAATTTAGCATATTTTATTGCTTCTGCAGTAGAATTTGAACCTGCACCCATAATAATTTTAGCTTCATTTTTTACGGCTCTTTTTACTGTACTTAAAAGTTCAACTTCTTCAACGTTAGTCAATGTAGGACATTCACCTGTTGTTGCCGTAATTAAAAGTGAATCTGAACCATTTTCAATCAAATAAGTTGCAAGTTCACCCGCTTTATCATAATCAACATTGCCGTCTTTTGTAAAAGGTGTTACCATTGCGGTAATAACTTCTCCGGCTTCAAAACGTGTCATAAATTTCCTCCTTAATTACTTTAATTATAAAACAACCATGCCAACATGTGAAAAGTTAACAACAATAATTCATAAATTCTTAACATAACAATATAAATAATTAATTTATGATAAAATCAGAATATGAAAAGATTTTTAGTTTACTTAAGAAAAATGAAAAACATGGACGCAAGGAAAAAGACTTACGCAATTGCGTTCTTGATATTTTGCTCAGTTTTATTATGGGCTTTTTTAAGTGCAGAATTTCTTACTAACGGCTTCTCTCGTTCAAAAATCAAATCAGGCGATGAACGTCAAGAGATTGATGTTTCAAGCATGATTTTGACAGAAACAAAAGAAGACAAAAAGTTCTGGGAAATTTATGGCGAAACAGGAACTTATAACAGCGACCAAAAAGTTGCACTACTTACAAACGTAATCGGCAATTTTTACAAAGATAACGAAGTTGCGATGAGTTTTGAATCTAGCCAAGGTACATACAACGAAGAAAAAAATCAAATTATTTTATATAACAACACATTTATAGTACTTAAAGACGGAACATCTTTAAAAGCCGATAGATTGATTTGGTCAGGCTCTGACAAAGATATTCTCGCAAAAGGTAACATTATAATTAACAGAAATGGTGAACTTGTTGCGACAGGTGATGAAATCATTATCAATCCGGATTATGACCACTTTAAACTTAAAGGAAAAACTGTTTCAAAAATATTTGATAAAAACGGAAAAACAAAAAAAGATAACTCAACAAAGGGGATTTTATTCTAATGAAAAAAATACTTATAGCAGTAGCAATAATTTTAATAGGCTTTGGCACTGTTGCAATGGCAACAGATTTGATTGTTGAATCAAAAACACAAAGTTATAACGAAAAAGAAAGCAAAATTAAATTTGACGGCGATGTTAGAGTAAAACTTGACGATTTACACGTACAAGGCGACAAGGCTGACATTACAGTTAACAAGAAAAACAAATTAGATACTGCAACTTTTTACGATAAACCTTATGCATATCAAGTTCAAAACAACAAAAAAAGAGAAGTTAAAGCAAATATCTTAAAACTTTCTTTAATTACAAAGGTTGTAAGAGCAGAGGGTGATTCTCAATCTATTTTTACAGATGGTAAAAACCCTGTCGTAATGATTACATCAGACACTCAAGAGTATGACATTAAAACTAATGTAATGACTGCAATGGGCGGTGTAATTATTAAATATAAAGATGTTCAAACTTTCTCTGATAAAGCAGTTATCAAAACAAACAAAAAAGGCGATATCCAAAAATTTGACTTATATGGCAATGCAAAAATTCAAGAAAAACTTAATAATGCAGAAGCCGACCATTTCTCATACAACGCATCAACTGAAGAATTGTATGCAGAGGGTAACTCTATGACACACACTGAAATGGACGACGGAAAACCTTTAACAATCAAGGCTCGTTACCAACAATATAGCAAACGTCAAAATATTTTCAATGCAGGCGGAAATGTTCAAGTTTGGTACGACTCATATTTTGCAAAAGGTCCTAAAATGACTGTATATCCAGATAAAACAACAAACAAATTTAACGAAATATACTTCAACGGACGTTCTTTGATTAACGACGGTGACAAAACAATCTATGCAGACAAAATAAAAATGCTGCTAAAACCTAAAGATTTCTTTGCTGAAGGTAATACAAGAACTGTAATTAGAAATATTAAATCAGATGATTCAACATTAGGAGAATAAAAATGTCTGAACGATTAGACAAAGCGTTAGAATATTTTACAAATAGACAATATAAAGAAGCAATCGACCAATTTCAAGTTGTTTTGGAAAACGAAGAAGAAAGTGCAGAGATTTATAACAATATCGGCGTTTCTTATTCAAATTTAGGCGATTATAAAAATGCAGAAAAATACTTAAACAAAGCATTAAAACTAAATCCTATGCTTCCTCAAATTTATTTGAATATGTCTGATGTTTACCATAGACAAAATGAAATCGCACTTGCTATTGAATGCCTAAGAGCAGGCGAAATTGCTTTGCCTGATAACACAGTTATTCCGCACTATTTGGCAAGAATTTTAATGGAAGATGCACAAAGAGATTTGGCGATTGATGAATTAGATAAAATCTTAGAAAAAGAACCTGAAAATTACGATGCTTATTATGATTTAGCACGTATTTATTTTGATATGGGAAACTGGAATGCTGCAATCGACAATTTTGAAAATATTTTAGAATTTAAAGACCAAAATGAGTTGATTTATTTTTACTTGGCACAAGCCTATGAAGCAAATGACGAAATAGATAAGGCTATCTCAAACTATTTAAAATCAACAGCGGTAAACAATAAATTCCACCCAGCATTCAAAAAATTAGGAATTTTATTCATGGCTCGTGGCGACTATGAAGATGCTATCGAATACTTTGAAGATTACGTCAATTTCGATATTCCAGACGAAGAAAAAGAAACTGTAAACAAATTAATTGAGAGAATTAAGTCGGGAAAAGGTGTTTAATGGAGAAATTTTGGGTTGGTTTATCAAGCATAGAATCTCTTGGAAGCAAATTTATACTTGATTTGTATACTCATTTTGGAAACATTGAACAAGCATTTTATGCAACCTCAAAAGAATTAGAAAAAATTGATGTTTTAAGCATAAAAAAAGCCGAAAAATTCTTAAATTTACGAGATAAAATCGATTTAGACAAAGTTTATAACTACGTAATAGATAATAGCATTGAAGTTTTGGCTTTTGATAACCCAAAATATCCCAAAATGTTAAAAGAAATCGCAAATCCACCTGCAGTTTTGTATGTAAAAGGTGATTTGGAGTCTTGTAACCTTGAAAAAACAGTTGCTGTCGTAGGTTCAAGAAAAGCCTCTTTTAACGGAAAAGATTCATTAAAATTAGTTTTAAAAGATTTAGCAAACACAGATGTTTGTATTGTTTCAGGCTTAGCCTCAGGAATTGACACAACTGCTCACTATACCGCAATTGAAAACAATTTGAAAACAATTGGTGTTATTGCAAGCGGTTTTGACTATATTTATCCTGAAAGCAACCGTGAATTATATAAAATAATTGAAACAGGAGCAGGAGCAATACTTACGGAATATTATCCAACATTTGAGCCTTTAAAATTCAGATTTCCAGAGAGAAATCGAATTGTTACAGGTTTGAGTTACGGAACTTTAGTTGTTGAAGCAGCACTAAAAAGCGGTGCGTTAATTAGTGCAAACTTAACATTAGAGCAAAACAGAGAATTGATGTGTATTCCAGGGTTAATTTCTAATCCAAATACAAAAGGAATCTATAAATTAATCAAGAACGGTGCAACTATTGTAACCGAGGGCGAAGATATTTTGAATGCCTTAAACTGGGAAGTAAAACTTCCAGAACAAATGAGTTTAAATTTAGATTTAGATGTAACTCAAGATGAACAAAAAGTTCTTGATGCAATAGAAATCGAGCCAAAAGGCTTTGACAGTATTCAACAAGAAACCGATATTAGCACAGACCAACTATTGATGTGCTTGACAACCTTAGACCTTAAAGGCATAATAAAACAAGTAGAAGGGGACAGATACCAAAAGGTTTAGTACTATGGCAACAAAAACTACAAAAGCAAAAGAAGATAAAGAAACTAAAAAAACAACTAAAAAGAGTTCAACTAGCACTTCAAAGAAAAGCGAAAAGGCTCTTGTAATAGTCGAATCTCCTGCAAAATCTAAAACTATCAAAAAGATTTTAGGAGATAATTACACTATTGAAGCAAGTTTTGGACACATCAGAGATTTTCCAAAAAATGTTTTGGGATTTGATGTTGCAAAAAATTTCGAACCAAGTTTTGTAGTTATCCCAGAAAAGAAAAAAGTTGTTGATAAGTTAAACGAAATCGCAAAAAAATGTGCAAAAGTTTACCTTGCTTCCGACCCCGACCGTGAGGGAGAAGCAATCGCTTGGCACGTTAGACAAGTGTTAAATGTTGATGACGATAAAATTCAAAGAATTGAGTTTAACGAAATCACGCCAAAAGCAGTAAAACATGCGGTTGAAAACCCTAGAGAAATCGATATTGACAGGGTAAAAGCACAACAAACTCGTCAAATTCTTGATAGACTTGTGGGTTACAAAATCAGTCCTGTTTTATGGGAAAAATTAAGAAATAACCACCTTTCAGCAGGTCGTGTTCAATCTGTTGCTCTTCGTATGATTTGCGAAAGAGAAGATGAAATCGATGCATTTGTTCCTGTTGAATACTGGACAATTTCTGCAGATTTAGAAAAAGAAAAAGCAACTTTTGAGGCTGAACTTCAAAAATATCAAGACAAAAAAGTTGAGATTTCAAACGAAGAAGAAGCAACAAAAATTGTTGAATATTTGAATGATAAGTCTACAGAATTTGTAGTGGACAAAATTACAAACCGTGAAACAACACGTAAACCCGCACCTCCATTTATAACTTCAACACTTCAACGTGAAGCATCTTCAAAATTAGGTTATGGTGTTGCAAAAACAATGCAAATTGCACAAAAACTTTATGAAGGTATTGAATTAGGTTCAGACGGTGCAGTCGGTTTGATTACCTACATGAGAACAGACTCTGTAAGAATTTCAGACGATGCTCAAGCATTAGCAAAAGATTTTATTTTAAACAATTACGGAGAAAAATATTATCCGGAAGTTCCAAACAACTATGTAAAATCAGGCAAAAAGAACGTACAAGATGCCCACGAAGCAATCCGTCCATCTTATCCTGAAAGAACTCCACAAAGTTTAAAAGCACACTTAACAAACGAACAATACAGATTGTATAAATTAATTTGGGATAGATTTATGTCATCTCAAATGCAAAATGCAACAATTTCAAATACATCAATTGACATCAAAGCAGGCGATTACACCTTCAAAGCAGGCACAAGTTCAATCGTATTTGACGGATTTTTAAAACTTTATTCAGATGAAGAAGAAAGCGTAAAAAAATCAATTCCAGAAATGAAAAAAGGTGATGTTTTAAACAGAAAAAAAGTTACACCAAAACAACACTTCACTCAACCACCTCCAAGATTTAGCGAAGCCTCTTTGGTTAAAGCACTTGAAGAACACGGAATTGGACGTCCATCAACTTACGCACCTATCATCACAAAAATTCAAACAAAAGGTTACGTAGAAAAAGTTGAAAAGGCTTTAGTTCCAACACTTTTGGGACGTACTGTTTCAAAACAACTGGTAGAACACTTCAAAACTGTTATGGATTATGAATTCACAGCAGGTATGGAGGCTAAATTAGACGATATTGCAGAAAGAAAAGCAATATGGAATAACGTTTTGAAAGAATTTTACGATCCATTTGTACAAATCGTTTCTGATGCAAAACAAAATATGGAAAGAATTAATATTGAAAGCGATATAACTTGTCCAAATTGCGGAAAGAAAATGGTTGTTAGAACAAGCCGTTTCGGTTCTCAATTCCTTGGCTGTTCAGGTTATCCTGAATGTAAAACAATAATGCCATTGAATTCAAAACCTGAAGATGTTGCAGAACCTGAAGTTTGCGAAGAAAAATGTGAAAAATGCGGTTCTGATATGATTTACAAGGTTGGTCCATACGGAAAATATATGGAATGTACAAACCAAGATTGCAAAAACAGAAAACGCATCGTAATTTCAACAGGTGTAAAATGTCCAAAATGTGGCAACGGCGAAATTGTTCAAAGAAAATCAAAATATGGAAAGATTTTCTACGGTTGCAACAAATATCCTGATTGCGATTTCGTATTATGGAACGAACCTACAGGAGATGTTTGCCCTGATTGTGGTTCATTATTAGTTAAAAAAGTTTTGAAAAAAGGAACATTCCTAGAATGTTCTTCAAAAACTTGCAAATATTCAAAGGAACTAGAAAATGTATAAATTAGGTTTAATCGGATACCCTTTGGGACATTCAATGTCTGCAGTAATTCAAAAAGCAGGGTTTGAAAGCATTGGCGAAAACGGAACTTACGATATTATGGAAACTCCGCCTGATACTTTGGTTGATAGAGTTAAATTTTTAAAAATAAATGAATATGACGGATTTAACGTAACAATTCCATTAAAAGTGCCAATTTCATTGTTTTTAGACGAAATTGATGAAACTGCAAATATGGCAGGTTGTGCAAACACAATTAAAATCAATCAGGACAGAAGTTTTAAAGGATATAATACAGATATTTATGGTTTTTGGGCTGCACTACCTAAAAATGCTGACTTAAAAAATAAAATCGGTGGAATTATCGGCACAGGCGGTGCTTCAAGAGCCGCAACGATAGGATTAATTCAAGCAGGCGTTACTGAAATTAATTACTATTCAAGAAATATCATCAATTCAGCAGAAATGATTAATTCTATGCGTGATTTGTTCCCTGATATCAAATTTAACAGTTATCAAATTCAAATGATT
>CAVFCO010000126.1:0-3501 GCA_963620955.1 Alistipes senegalensis
GAGTTTGAACGATTACATAACCACGTTTTCTGTGTTCTGTTCTCCAGTAATTTTCAATTTCTTCTCTTACTGTGTAAAGATTTGGGTGCCATAAAACTAAACCACCACCGATTTCTTCTCTTACAGAGAACAAATCAAGTTGAGCACCTAATTTTCTGTGATCACGTTTTTCTGCTTCTTCAACCATGTGCAAGTAATCTGCTAAATCTTCTTTAGTCCAGAATGCTGTAGCATAGATACGTTGAAGCATCTTATTTTTTTCATTGCCTCTCCAGTATGCACCAGCAACTTTTAATAATTTGATAGCGTTACCTTTGATATAACTTGTATTTGGAACGTGAGGACCGGCACAAAGGTCGTTAAATAAAACGTTACCGTCTTTATCTTTTGTTAAATATAGAGTAGGAGCATCATTTCTGTGTTCCTCTAACAATTCTGCTTTGTAGATTTCACCTTGAGATTTGAATTCTGCAATTTTTGCATCTACGTCTTCTACTGAATATTTTTCGAATGTAAGATTTTGTTTTAAAATCTCTTTCATTTTTTCTTCAATTTTCGTTAAATCTTCTTCTGTAAATGTATGTTCATCTAAATCGAAATCGTAATAAAATCCTGTATCTGTTGCAGGTCCAATTGCTAATTTTGCATGTGGAAATAGACTTTGAACTGCTTGAGCCATAATGTGAGAACAAGAGTGTCTTAAAGTATGCAAAGTTTCATTATTTTTTTCCATGCCTATCCCTTTCTATACATGTATATCTATATATAATATATATCACTTAAAAAGTATAAAAACAAATATTATACAAAATTTATAAATTTTTATTTTTTAGAAAAATTTTAAAGCCCAAAACTAGCATGCCTACTGGCATTCACCCCCCCGAAACGCTAAAACCTACACATACTGTCAATATTTAAGATATCTTTTTACACCATATAGAGGAAATCATGTTGATTTTTCTAAAAATATCATTAAACATGTCGACGAACAATGTAAGACATATTATAAAGGAAGACGCTTATGGGCATGGCAGCATCGCAAGCAAGATTTTTAAATCTTACTGCTAGAAAAACAAACATTGAATATCAAGGTCAACAAATTAACGAACAAAGAACTTCATTATCAAATGAATCTGCTGATTTGTATAACCAAATGTTGACACTTCAAGTACCAACACCACCAAACACACAAGATTACACAAAAGTATCATATACATTTATGATGCCAGGTAACAATGATGAAGCAACTGTTTCACAAATGACACCAGTTTTGGACGATCAAGGAAATAAAACTGGACAATATTCAGTTATCTTCTCGTACAAAACTGTAGAACTTGGCATGCCAGCATGTACTGACAGCCAAAAATCAAGAGCATCTAATTCTGGAACTGCGGCAGCCCCAGTTTATAACGTAACAACTGCACAAGGTAAAGGTTATACCCTAACAAAATATGACGATACTGATGATGAACAAAAGAAAATTCACGGAGATGCAGCAACTAAATTATTAGCCGATAATAATAATTTTGGTGATGTTTATTACGTAAACGTAGGTACAGAGGCAGCACCTAAATATCAATACTATTCAGGTACAGAACTTGCCACAGCGACAGCAGACGGAGCAGTATCAAATGCGGTTACATACTACTCAGCAGCAGACGTAGAAACTTATAAAGAAGATTCTTATTCACCATGTACAATCAACAGAGATTCGCAAAACCGTGTACAAAGTTTCACTCTTACTCCTGACGGTGGAAGTTCAACAACTTTTGCAGTTACAACAAAAACCATCACTGATGATGATGCATACAACGATGCGATGAACGAATATACTTACCAATCGTACTTGTATGACCAAGAAATGGCAAACATCAATGCTAAGACATCAATTATTCAAGCACAAGACAGAACATTAGAATTGAAACTTAAACAACTTGATACAGAACACAACGCAGTTCAAACAGAAATCGAATCAGTTAAATCTGTATGTAAGAAAAACGTTGAAGATTCGTTTAAAACGTTTGCATAATTTTATTTCTCAAAATATTAAAAAAGTCCCCAAAAGGGACTTTTTTAATGCGTAAAATTTTCAAAAAAATCCATTTAACTTTTTCAAATGTAAAAATTACATCACATGTATGAAATCATGTTGATTTTCTAAAAAAAATCATTAAACATGTCGAAGAAGAAAGTACTATATATTAACGAGGAAATACGCTTATGGGCATGGCAGCATCGCAAGCAAGATTTTTAAATCTTACTGCTAGAAAAACAAATATTGAATACGAAGGTCAACAAATTAACCAACAAAGAACAGAACTATCAAACAAATCTGCAACTTTGTACAACCAAATGTTGACACTTCAAGTACCAACTCCACCAAACACTCAAGATTATACAAAAGTGTCATACACATTTACGATGCCTGGTGGTGTTGATGAAGCAACTGTTTCTCAATTTACACCAATTAGCGGTACTGATGGCAATTACACAGTAAGTTTCTCATATAAAACAACAACAATCGATTTTGCAGGTTGTACAGACAATGAAAAACCGGCTGTAACAGACCACATGGTAAAAGATGATAATAACAAAGATTGTTATCAAGTAACAACATCAAGTGGTAAGAGTTATCTATTAACAAAATATTCAGACCTTTCTGAAGCAGATAAAAACATACACAAAGATGCAAACGAAACATTAACTAAAAAATCGAATTTTGGCGACTTGTATTTGGTAAACGTAGGTACAGAGGCAGCACCTAAATATCAATACTATTCAGGTACAGAACTTGCTAAGTGTATTGGAGATAAGAAAACACAAAGCGTTGCAACATATTATACATCAACAAACGTTGAAACTTATGTGGAAGATACATACACACCATGTACATTAAACAGAGATGCATACAATCGTGTACAAAGTTTCACACATAATCCAGCAGGTGGAAACCCTACAACATTTGCGGTTACAACAAACACTATGACTGATGATGATGCGTATAATGATGCTATGAATGAATATACATATAAATCGTATTTATATGAACAAGAAATGGCAAATATCAATGCTAAAACATCAGTAATTCAAGCACAAGATAAAGAACTTGAATTAAAACTAAAACAATTGGATACAGAACACAACGCAGTTCAAACAGAAATTGAATCTGTATCTTCTGTTGCTAAAAAGAACGTAGAAGATTCATTTAAAACGTTCGCATAGCGGATTTTCGGTAGGGTGAAGTCGAGCATTAGCGAGCGAAACCCGTAAGTTGGAGGTCGGACGTTTTACCTCTCACAAAACTTGACATCTAGTCAACTTTTGCTCGGCAGAGTGCCGACAACCCGAATAATCCAAGACTGCCCTAATAACGAACAATAATCAAAAGATAATTCGTTTAATGCGAGGGCATAAGACCTTAAAAATACCGTAACAAGTGCGGTATAACAAATAATTAAAATACTTTAACTATAGAATTTCATAATCACTCTTATAAATTTT
>CAVFCO010000126.1:3511-9146 GCA_963620955.1 Alistipes senegalensis
TTTTTATTATTAAAAATTTTACATCTAAAAATGTTTAGGTTAGAATAGAGAAAAAACTTTATAGGAGATTTAATATGGCAGAAAGACAAAGACAACACGAACAAGATCCAAACATTAGAAAAACAAATTTCGACCCAGTTGAGGATAATTTAACAGACGAACAAGCAAAACTTGAATCATCAAGATGCTTAAATTGTAAAAATCCAAGATGCGTTTCAGGTTGTCCAGTAAATATTAACATTCCTGCTTTTATTCACGAAGTAAAAGAAGGAAACATTGATAAAGCCGGCGATATCATCAGAGAATCAAGTATGCTTCCATCAGTATGTGGACGTGTTTGCCCTCAAGAAAGACAATGCGAAGGCAAATGTGTTTTAGGTATTAAAGGCGAAGCAATTGCTATTGGTGCTTTAGAAAGATATGTTGGCGATGCAACAAAAGCAGCAGAAACAGAAATTAAACCAAGCGGTAAAAAAGTTGCAATCGTAGGTTCTGGTTGTGCAGGTATCACTGCAGCAGCAGACTTGAGAAAAGCAGGTCATGAAGTTACTGTATTTGAAGCACTTCACGAACTCGGCGGTGTATTAAGATATGGTATTCCACCTTTCAGATTACCAAGAACAGTTTTGGATAGAGAACTTGAATCATTGAAAAAAATGGGTGTAGTTTTCAATAAAAACGTAATCGTTGGTAAATCAATCACATTGAAACAACTTGAAGATGACGGCTATGATGCAATTTTCATTTGCTCAGGTGCAGGTCTTCCAAAAATGATGGGTATTGCAGGTGAAAACTTAAACGGTGTATACTCAGCAAACGAATTCTTAACTCGTGTAAACTTAATGCACGCAAACGATGAAAAATACCCAACACCATTAAGAGTTGGTAAAAAAGTTGCCGTTATCGGTGGTGGTAACGTAGCAATGGATGCTGCTAGAACATCATTAAGAGTAGGTTTTGAAGAAGTTCATATCGTTTACAGAAGAACTGAAGCAGAACTTCCAGCAAGAAAAGAAGAAATCAGACACGCAAAAGAAGAAGGCGTAATCTTTGATTTATTACACGCACCAGTTGAAATCTTAGGCGAAGACGGTTACGTAAAAGGAATGAAATTCGAAATTATGGAACTTGGCGAACCTGATGAAAGCGGTAGAAGAAAACCTATCGGAACTGGCAAATATACAGTTATGGACGTTGATAGCGTAATCGTTGCATTAGGTACAGGTCCAAACCCAATCATTCAAAAATCTGCAACTGCAGAAGGTTTAGATATTACAACTGATAACAAAGGCTACATTACAATTGAAGCAGAATCAGGTAAAACTTCTATCCCTAAAGTATACGCAGGTGGCGACGTTGCTCCTACAGGTCCATCAACAGCAATCAATGCGATGGGTGCAGGTAAAAAAGCGGCTAAGGCTATTAATGAATTGCTTAAATAGACTAATAATAACATTTATTATAATAAACTTAATTCAATATCCAGCACTTGCAGTGCTGGATATTGACATGTCTGTCGATCAAGAAATTAGAAGACAGTATAATCCGAACAAAATTGAAAACGACTTGTTGCCCCCTTTACCGGATAATTTAAAAAATGATATTCCATTAAAACCAAATTTTCCGACACAACAACCAACAAAACCAACAACAAGTACAAACTCTAGTTCCAATGCAAATAAAACAACTACTGTTCCTTTAAAAGAGGCTAAAATTTCAAAACCTTCTGGACAAAAGTTGGTTTTAAAAAGAGGTACAAAATTCACAGTTAGATTGACTTCTGGAATTTCAGACAGAATGTCTGCGGGAACAAAAATTTATTTCAGACTTTCTAAACCTATAAAAACAAAATATTTTTCACTACCAGAAAATACAAGACTTGTCGGAGTTGTAGTAGATTCTCACACTCCACAAATTAGCGGTAACGGTGGTTTATTGGTACTTAAAATCGACAACATTGTTATAAACGGTAGAACTCAAGAAATTAACGCAAAAGTAACAAAAGCAAACTATAAAAAAGTCTTTTTCAATAATATTAAAGGAAAACACTCTTATTGGAAAAGTGTAGAAAAATCTATAAAACCAGGGAAAAGATTTTATGACAAGACTTGGGCAACAACAAAAAAACTTGCAAACAGCAATATGACAATTATTTTCAGTCCATTTACACTTGTTGCTGGTGTTATGGTATTCGGAGTTAATATTATCGGATCACCTTTGTTTGCAATGTTTAGCAAGGGCGGAAGTCTTTCAATTCCGGCGAACACACCATTTGAATTAAAATTACTAGAAGACACGACAATATATAATTAAAGGAGAAATTATGCTATTTGAATTAATGTCTGCAATGATGATTAATCCAGACGTAGACAAAATGAACTTAATTGCAGAAGCAAAACCTCAGGCAAAAACTGTTGTGAGCCAAACTGTAGAACTTGCAAAGGTTCAAAAAAACAAATCTTTGACTCAAGCATTTGTAATTCAAGAGGACAACCCAACAAAAATTTATTATTACAATGAAATCGAAAAGAAATATGCACCTTTGGTTGCAAAAGTTGTAAAAGATTTCTCTGCTAGAAAAAACAGCACTTCTGAATTTTTAAAATGGGTTGATTTACCTGCACAACAACTTGCAAAAAGTAATGGTAAATCTCACTTAGACGAAATTTACACACAAGCAAACGAACTAAAATCAAGAAAAGGTAATGCAGAACGTCCGCTTGTAATTCTTGGTATTGGCGGTTCTAAACACACTGCAGAATTTTTATTAAATATGAACGGTGTAGGCAACAAAGGTAAAGTTTACTTCTATTCTGATATCGACCCTGTAAGTTTCGAAAACTTTATGGAAGAAGTTAACAGACCAGTTCAAGACTTGAACTTCTTGGTTGTTTCAAAATCAGGTACAACATTTGAAACAAAAGACGGTTTTATCAGATTTGAAAATATGTTAATTGATTACTACAAATCAACTGGAATGACTGATGCCCAAGCAATTTCAGAAGCACAAAAACACTTTGCTCTTTGCACAGACAAAACTCCTAACGCAAAAAACTTACGTGGTAAAATCGGATTGAAAAACGGTAAAGACAACAACTACATCAAAGAATTATACATTCACGACGGCGTTGGCGGAAGATTTAGTATGTTTGATGATGCCGGATTATTCGCAATCGCTTATGCTGGGGTTTCAAAAGACAAAGCCGTTAGAATTTTAAAATCAGCAGACGAAATGAGTAAAAAATGCTTAAGCACAAAATTAGCAGAAAACCCTGCAATGAGAAGTGCTATTTTTAGTCGATTTGCAGAAGATTTTGGTTATGTACTAAAACAACAACAATATTTTGGAAGAATTTTTGAAGGTGGCGGAGAAAATTGGATTAAACAACTTTACTTAGAATCACTAAAAGACTTCAATTTCAACGCAACAAAAGCACCTGACAGTATGCACTACGCATCTGAAGGATTTTTCTATTCTCAAAATAGAGATAAATATCACGTTGTAATGACAGTTATGTCGCCAACAATCTCTAAAAACTACGAAAAATACATCTCTGCAATTTTGAAATCTTACGCAGAAAAAGTTCCAGTAGAAATGGAAATTTTAGATGTTGAAAATGGAGCAATCAAACCTGAATCTATCGGTTCTTACGTTCAAGCAAAACACTTTGAAACAGTTTATTTGGGAATGCTAAGACGTTCTACAATACTTCCAAAATCAGAAAAACTTCCGGAAGTATTCCAATCAAACGTTGAAGTTTACAAAAATAAATTCAAACCAAACAGCCCTTATGAACTTGCTCCAGGTAAATAACACTTCAAAGAAAAACATGTTCGTGCTATCCTTATTTTATGGATAGCACGATTTTTTTTAATCCCGTAATAATTTCAATTGTACTACTTTGCATTCTTTGTTTATGCAAAGTTAACGTACTTTTATCAATAATGATTTCGGCTATCACAGCAGGACTTTTTGCAAAAATAAATATCACAGAGATAATGAACACATTTATTTCTGGAATGGGCGACAATTCAGAAACAGCATTGAGTTATATTTTGTTAGGTGCTTTCGCTGCAGTAATGACTCAAACAGGACTTGCGACAGTTCTTGCAAAAAAAATCGGTTCAATAATTAAAGATAACAAATTTATTCTTTTTGCAATTTTAACAGTAATTGCAATGCTTTCGCAAAACTTAATTCCAGTACACATCGCATTTATACCGATTTTAATTCCACCATTATTACACGTAATGAATATGCTAAAATGCGATAGACGTGCCGTTGCGTGTTGTCTTGCATTCGGTTTAAAAATGCCTTACATTGTAATTCCTGCAGGATTTGGATTAATTTTCCAAGGCTTGATTGCAGATAACATCGCACAAAACGGAATGGATATTGTGAAAACTGATATTTGGAAATACAATACTATTCTTGGTGTCGGAATGTTTCTTGCATTGTTGGTTGCAATTTTCATTTCTTATAGAAAACCTAGAGAGTACAAAGATATTGAAATCACAGAAGATAGCGACAATACAGAAATTAAATTAACAAAAGAGCATTATATAACTTTATTTGCAGCACTTGTAACTTTAACAGTGCAAATTCTTACAAAATCTTTGCCTTTGGGTGCTTTAATCGGTCTTGGAATTATTTTTGGTACAGGAACTATTAAACATCACAAAATGGATAAACTTATGGACGAAGGCATAGGTCTAATGGGCTATATTGCGTTTGTAATGCTTGTTGCTGCTGGGTTTGCCGCAGTACTAAAATCAACAGGAGGTATAGAAACCTTTGTAAGTTCGGTTATGACTGTTTTACCGCCAAATAAATTGATTGCGGGAACTCTAATGCTATTGGTCGGATTATTCATCACTATTGGCATTGGGACTTCTTTTGGTACAATTCCGATTTTAGCAGTAATTTTCGTTCCTGTATGTATAAATTTGAATTTTAATCCTGCAGAAACTATTATAATTCTATCAGCGGCAGCAGCCTTAGGTGATGCGGGTTCTCCGGCATCTGACACAACTTTAGGCCCTACTTCAGGTTTGAATGCTGACGGTCAACACAATCACATCTGGGATACTTGTATACCAACGTTTTTGCACTTTAACATTGCATTAATTTTATTTGCCTTGTTGGGTATTATCCTATTCTAAAAATAAATAAGACCATTGACTAATTGTTTTATGGGGGTAAAAAGGGTTTAATATAATTAAATCTTTTTCATACTTCCAGCTATTCTTATGAGCCTTATTTAGGCTCTTTTTTTTATTCTTCATTTGTATAAATAATTTCAATTCCGTATTCTGCAAGTTTTACTGGCAATGTTTCGTACTTGTGCATTAAAACAGGATAACTTGCAGGGACTTTTATAACTTTTGGAGAGTTTTCAATTGCTTGACGATTAATTTTTGCTTTTTCTAGAATAAATGAAAAATACTGATAATTGATTATATACGAGTTCAAAAAACAAATAAAAATCATTAAATTTGTCATTAAAACTAGTTTTTTTGAAGATTTTTCACTCAAAATCATAAATAAACCAATAAAAATTGGTAAAGCCCAAAATTGTGGAATAAATCTTGCCCACCAAGCCTCGTGGTTGCCTAAAATCGAAACAATCAATAT
>CAVFCO010000127.1:0-10410 GCA_963620955.1 Alistipes senegalensis
TTCTATTCTATTCTATTCTATTAAGGATTATCGCTGATTTTCAGCGATTTGAAAAATTGTTTTACATTTGTTTACATTTGCATTTTTGTGAAGAAAAATGTTGTCATTTTAAACTTGTTTGACAAATAAGACGTCATACCACTCTGCAAAACAAAACCAAATTGCGTCATACCGCACTCCGTTGCGGTATCTTTAAATATGAAAGATTCCGCAATGCGTTCTCTAACGTTCACTTATGCGGAATGACAAATACACAACGGTTTTACTCTCCTCTCGCAAAATTATTTCTTAGATTCTGGCAAATTTGCAGGGTCTGTTGGCATATTTGTTCTATCTTTTGCGTTGTTCAAATCAACAACTTCTTCGCCAAACATCAAGTTTTTACCAATCGCTTTTTCTAAGTTAGCCTTTGCTGAATTGAATTGGTACAAAGCATTATAGTATGACAATTGAGCATTCATATAAACAATTTGAGCATCTTTCAACTCAATCGGATTGCCCTCGCCAACTCTATAACGACCGAATGAAATGTCATAGTTTTCTTTCGCTTGTTTCATACCCAAAAACGCAACAGGAAGTTGGTTTTGACGTTCAATCAAATTATAATATGCAGTTTGAATTTCTAAAGCGATACTTTGTTCTGTTCTTTCAGAAGTCGCCATTTGTTTAGAATAATTTGCTTTTTGTTCTTTGATTTGTTGGTTAATGTTCATGACATTAATCATTGGAAAATCTAGGTATCCACCCCAAGCATAACCCCAGTTAGATGTAGGGTTTTTACCACCAACTGCAATATTACCTTGTGCAGTGATTTTTGGGAAGTAAGATTTTTTAGTTAATTGCAAGTTTTGACGTGCTGTTTCAACGTTCAATTTTGCCATTTTTAAATCTGGACGAGATTCTTCTGCAATCAACATTGCATCTTCCAAAGTTATATCACAAGGTGCGTATTTCAAACGTTCTTGTATATTGAATTTTGTATTATATGGAATACCAATTGCAAAGTTCAAGTCTGCAATCGCCACGTCTAAAGCCTTTTGTGCTTGAATTTTTTGCAATTTAGCATCACTCAAGTTAACCTCAGCAATTGTAACGTCAACTTTTGGATTCATACCGATTTCATAAAATGCTTTCGCTTGATTGTAGAACATTTCAAATTTAGTAACGTTATCTTCTTTTACTTTCAAGTTTTCATAAGCATATAAAAGAGCATAGTATTTATCTTTAGTTTCCTTAATAACGTCGTTTACAACACTTGTAAGGTTTTCTTGTGCTGTTTTATAGCCTAATTTTTTGATTGTAACTTGGTTTTGTGTAACACCGAAGTCATAAATCAATTGAGTTACTGAAATTTGACCTAAAATATAGTAGTTATAAACCGCATCTGCAGCCCCAATCGCATCTGAGAATAACAAGTTCTTTGTTCTAGAACCGTTTGTTTGCCATTGGAATTGAGGGAAGTAATTTGACCATGCCTGTTTAATTCTAGAATCAGAAGCAGAAATTTCTTCAATTGCTTCTCTAATTCTTGGGTTATTACCTAAAGCGAATTTAATACATTCGTCTAAAGTTGCATCGATAGTTTTTTCAACACCACCTTGGATAACTTTAGTATCGCTTTTTTGTACATCTTCAACCACAGGTGCGACTTCGCTTGCATCTGGATATAAATTTTCATCAATTTTGTTTCCGATTGGAATTTCATCGCTAGATTTTGCTTTTTGGTCAGCAACTGCCGGTTTTTCAGATTTTGTTGTTTGTTTTTTAGACACAGCAACAACATCTTTTGCGATACACATATTTGATGTTAAGAAAAATGATATTAAAATTAATGATATTATTCTATTTTTCATTTTTATTACCCATATCTTGAATTTTTAATAATGAATCGTGCAATAAAGTTTTAATTTTATCTGCAAACTGTTTCATTTTACTATTATCTTTTAATACTCCTCTTGAGTTGCGTTTCATTCTTTGAATACATACGAAGAAACCTGGAACAAGTAGAGTACCGATAAATGCTACGGCTAACATACCACCGCAAACTGTCATACCTACAGAGTGTCTACTGATAGCACCTGCACCTGTGGCAAATACCAACGGCAATACACCTAAGATGAATGCAATGTTTGTCATCATTACGGCTCTAAATCTTAATCTTGCGGCTTGCATTGCTGCGGCAATTTCATCTCCGCCGTTTTCTTCATAAGTATCTTTCGCAAACTCAATAATCAAAATCGCTTGTTTTGTACTTAAACCAATCAACATAATCAAACCGATTTGGCAGTACAAGTCTAGAGAATATCCAGCAACATATTGTGCAAACAAAGCACCTACCAACGATACTGGAGCAACCATCATTACGGCTATTGGTAAAGTCCAACTTTCATACAACGCAACTAGGAACAAGTATACGAATACCAAAGACAATACAAGGATTAAACCAATTTGACCTGTTGATTCTTGCTCTTGCAAAGATGTACCTGACCAAGCGAAGCCCATATCTTTTGGTAAAACTTTATTTGAAATTGCTTCCATTCTCTTCATTGCTTGACCAGAAGAAACGTTACCTGCGGCTTGACCGTTGATAGTTACTGCGTTATACATATTAAATCTTGTCAAACTGTAAGGACCTACAACTGGTTCAAACTTAACGATTGATGACAATGGAACCATTTTGCCCTCTGTATTTTTAATAAACAATCTTTCCAAATCGTTTTCAGATGTACGGTAATCAGCATCAGCCTGCATCATTACACGGTAAACACGACCAAATCTGTTGAAGTCGTTGATGTATGTTGTACCGTAAATAGCAGCCATTGTTGAATAAATTTGGCTGATTGGAACTTTTTGTGCCAACGCTTTTTCTTCATCTACTGTAACAAGAATTTGTGGCAAGTTCGCTGTATATGTTGTAAATACAGAAGTCAAATCTTTATCTTGGTTTGCAGCCATAATAAGTTTTACAGCCTCGTCATACAATTGTTGTGGAGTTCTATCACCTTTATCCAAAAGTTGATATTCAAAACCACCTAACGAACCTAACCCAGGGATAGGAGTTGGTTGGAATGCTACAACTCTTGCTGCAGGGAAGTTTGCAAACTGTTTTCTAATGATATCAATAATCGCATCAGAAGATTGTTCTTTCTTTGTACGAACACTCCAAGGTTTCAATTGAGCAATAATCAAAGAAGTATTTTCACCAGAGAAACCTACAATGTTGATTGTTTGACGAACACCGTCAATACCGATAATTCTATCTTCTACAATCCCAGCGACTTCTTTTGTTTTAACAGTAGAAGAACCGTCAGGAAGTTGTACCTGAATCATTACAGCACCTTTATCCTCTGTAGGAATAAACGCTGTCGGAATTATGAATGCCATTACAGAGGCAAACAAAACTAACGATGCCAATGTAATTAAAGTTCTTTTTGGTGATTCTACGAAGTAACGAGTTGCTTCTAGATATTTTTCACGAACTCCGTTAAACCAAATATTAAATTTTTGAATAAATTGTAATTCGTTATCTTGTCCGTTATCTTTCAACATCATTGCACACAAAGCAGGTGTCAATGAAAGGGCTACAACTGTTGACAAGCCCATTGAACATGCGATACATACGGCAAATTGTTGGAACATCTTACCGTTAACCCCAGGCATAAAGCATACTGGAACAAATACCGCCATCAATACCAAAGAAGTTGCAACTACGGCACTTGTAACCTCCCACATTGTAACAATTGTGGCTTCTTTTCGATTTTTACCCTCCTGAATGTGTCTTTGAACGTTCTCAAGTACAACGATAGCATCGTCTACTACCAGACCTACCGCCAGCACCAGTCCGAATAACATCAACAGGTTAATCGTAAATCCGAGTACCCCAACAAAAATAAATACCCCAATTAACGATACCGGAATTGCACACAACGGAATAAATGCGGCACGAGCAGAACCTAAGAATAAATAAGTTACCAGTGCTACAAGTAAAATTGCAAGTCCAATCGCTTCTTCTACCTCGCCAATTGATTCACGAATAAATTCAGTTTCATCGTGTTCGATTTTATATTCCATACCTTTAGGGAAACTCTTACTTAATTCTTCCAAACGTTTCGCACATTTGTTCGCCAAGTCGATAGAGTTTGCCTCAGGTAACTGTCTGATTACAATAATAGCATTCTTTTTACCACCGATGTAAGAATCACTCCAATAATCTTCTGCACCCAATTCAACTCTCGCCACATCTTTTAATTTTATGTTTGAACCGTCAGGATTTGAGTAGACAACAATGTCTTCAAATTCTTTTTGAGTTGTCAATCTACCTTTTGTTCTTAAAGTAACCTTGATATCATGATCTCTAACCAATGGTTCTGCACCCAAACTACCAATTGCGGCTTGAGTGTTTTGAGATTGAATTGCAGAGGCAACATCAGATGTTGATAAACTGTAATTTGCCATTTTTACTGGGTCTAACCATATTCTCATAGAATAAGAAGAAGAACCATAAACGGCTACACTTGCTGCCCCTTTGATACGAGCCAATTCATCTTTAATATAAATCGCAGCATAGTTTGCAATATACAATGAGTCAAAAACATTGTTTGGTGAAGTTACTGCAACCATTAAAATACCTGGACCACCACGACGTTTTTGAACCGTCAAACCGTAAGTTCTAACTTCACTTGGCAAACGAGGAGTTACCAATTGAAGTTTATTGTTTACGTTAATTACAGCCATATCAGGGTCTGTACCAACTTCAAAATAAATATCTAAAGAATATGAACCGTTTTGAGATGTTGATGACATGTAAATCATATCTTCAACACCGTTCAATTGAGCCTCAATAGGGGCAGCAACTGTATCACGAACCACATCGGCACTCGCACCTGTATATGTCGCAGTTACGTTAACCTGTGGTGGTGTAATTGACGGATAATCTTCTAATGGTAATCCAAGCATTACAATCAGACCTGCAAGTACAATTGTTAATGAAATTACAATCGCAAATTTAGGTCTGTTGATAAATGGATTTACATTTTGTTGATAGTTTGGATTTTTATTTTCTTCAGTCATTATCTTTTACCTGATTAATTTTTATCTTTATTTTCTTCCTTCGAAGTTTCTTCTGGATTTAAATCATGTTCTTTTTTATTAATTTCTTGAATTTCTTCTTTTGTTAAAATTCTAACAGGAGTTCCTGGAATTACAGATTGAATACCGTTTGTGATGATTTTATCACCTTTTTTCAAACCACTTTTGATAATCCAGTCATCACCGTCTTGTCCATAAGTTTCAACTTGTTGAATTTGCGGTAAACCCTTTTCGTCCAATTTATAAACATATTTATATTGAGGATTTTCCATAACTGCAGACAATGGAACTACTGGAACATTTTCTTTTTCTTTTGAGAATACGTAAACAGTTGTATAGTTTCCGTTAATCAACAATCCCTCTGGATTTGGGAATGTTGCACGCATCATAATTGCACCAGTTGTCGCATCTACGTTGTTGTCATGGAAGTTTTGAATACCTAAATGTTCGTATTTTTTGTTACCTGAAAGATATAATTCTACATCACGATTTACATACGCAGTCTTGTCAATTCTCAACAATTCTGAATAATTTTTTGTATCTAATGGGAATGACACATAAATTGGGTCAACACTATTGATAGTTGTCAAAGCACCTGATTGTGCTGTAACATAGTTACCAACAGTAATTTTAATCATACCAACTTGACCATCTACAGGTGCTTTAACCTTTGTATAAGATAAATTTCTTAAAGCATCTTGATAAGCACTTTTGTTTAAATCAACTTGAGCCTTGTAAGAATCTCTTTGTGATAAAGTTTGGTCATATTGAGATTTAGCAATATAATCTTGTTTTACCAATTCTCTTGCCCTGATTAATTGTTTTTCATAGTATTTCAATTGAGCAACAGAGTTGTCTAAGTTTGCTTTCGCTTTATTTACCGCATATTGGTATTCTTGCGGTTCAATTTCAAATAAAACTTGACCTTTTTTAACAACATCTCCCTCTTTAAAGTAAGATTTTGTCAAATAACCGCTTACACGAGCAACGATATCAATTCGAGAAACAGACTGGATTCTTCCAGGTGCTTCAAACTTTTTGATAACGTCCCTTGTACCTACAGATTCAACTTGAACCCCAGGTGCTTTCGCCATTTTCATACGTTTTTCAGTTTGCCAACCTTGAAATGAGTAAAATGCAAATCTCAAAAGTACAGCAACGATAAAAATACCTAATGTTATTATAATTGTCTTTTTCATTAACACTATCTCCTAGGTTATAATCTGTTCTTCATTATATATTAGCATAATAAAAAAGCATGACCTATGGAATTGTAACATTTGTAACAATTTTTCTTGGCATAAAAAAAAGGCTTTAACTTACGTTAAAACCTGAAAAAATATTAGCATTTACATTATTTTAATGTACTTTTTTTACTCTTTAACCTCTTCTGAGTTTTCAGTTTTTTCTTCTGATTTTTCCTCAGTTCTTGGTTCTGGAGTTGTATCGCCTTTTTTTGAGAAGAACATTTTGCCGTCTTTCATATCAAGTACGATTGTATCGCCTTCGTGATATTTACCTGTCAAAATTTCTTCGGCTAAAGTATCTTCAACTTTACGTTGGATTAATCTTCTTAATGGTCTAGCACCGTATGCTTCGTTATAACCGTCTGTTGCCATAAAGTCTTTAACTTCATCAGTAACTTCCATTTTTAATCCACGTTCGTCAAGACGTTTGAACAAGTCTTTCATCATCAAATCTACGATTTGTCTGATTTCTTCTTTGCTTAAGTGAGCAAATACGATGATGTCGTCGATACGGTTGATAAACTCAGGTCTGAATGCTTTTTTCATTTCTTCGTTTACTGTATCTTTTAATTTTTCGTATTTATCTTTCTTTTCATCTTCAGCAGTTGTGAAACCAAGTTTTGATTGAGTTGCAATCATGCTTGCACCAACGTTAGATGTCATGATGATAATAGTATTTTTGAAGTTTACATGTCTACCTTTAGAGTCAGTCAAACGACCATCGTCTAAGATTTGGAGCATGATATTGAATACATCAGGGTGAGCCTTTTCAATTTCATCAAATAGAATTACTGAATAAGGTTTCTTTCTGATTGTTTCGGTCAAACTTCCACCGTCATCGTAACCTACATATCCTGGAGGTGAGCCGATTAATTTAGAAGTTGAATGTTTTTCCATAAATTCAGACATATCAACTCTGACCATATTGTCTTCTGAGCCGAACACTGCTTCTGATAAGGCTTTTGCAAGTTCAGTTTTACCAACCCCAGTAGGACCACAGAAGATGAAACTACCGATAGGTCTGTTTGGTGATTTCAAACCAACTCTTGCACGTCTGATTGCTTTAGAGATAGCAACGATTGCGTCGTTTTGACCGATTACACGTTCGTGTAATGTTTTTTCTAAGTTCAACAATCTATCGCTTTCGCTTTCAGTTAATTTAGTAACAGGAACACCTGTCATCATGCCGATAACTTCTGCGATGTTTTCTTCTGTTACAACAGGTTTATTTGCTTCGTGTTCGTTTCTCCATTTTTCTGAAACTTCACGAATTCTTTCTTTCATATCTGCTTCATCATCACGCAATTGAGATGCTTTTTCAAATTCTTGATTTCTGATTGCATCTTCTTTTTCTTTAATGATTACTCTTAATTCTTTGTCTAACTCTTTACCCTCTGGAGATAAAGTGCTAACTTTTAGACGAACTTTTGAACTTGCCTCATCAAGTACGTCAATCGCTTTATCTGGTAAGAATCTATCAGTAATATATTTGCTAGATAATTTTACAGATGCAACGATTGCTTCATCAGAAATGATTAATCTGTGGTGTTCTTCATATTTAGGTTTGATACCTCTGATGATTTCGATTGAATCTTCAATTGATGGTTCTTCAATCAATACAGATTGGAATCTTCTTTCTAATGCAGTATCTTTTTCGATGTGTTTTCTGTATTCATCAAGAGTTGTAGCACCGATAACTTGGATTTCGCCTCTTGATAAAGCCGGTTTCAAGATGTTTGCTGCATCGATTGCACCCTCAGCAGCACCAGCACCGATTAAAGTATGCATTTCGTCGATTACAAGAATAATGTTTCCTGCTTGACGAATTTCGTCCATGATTTTTTTCAAACGTTCTTCAAATTCACCACGATATTTTGTACCAGCGATTAAAAGCCCCATGTCTAATTGGATAACTTTTTTACCGTCTAAAATATCAGGAACTTCTGAATTTACAATTCTCAAAGCCAAACCTTCAACAACGGCTGTTTTACCAACCCCAGGTTCACCTAAAAGAACTGGGTTATTTTTTGTACGACGTGCCAAAATTTGGATTACACGTTCAATTTCTTTTTCTCTGCCGATAACAGGATCAAGTCTTAACTCAGCCGCAGCCAAAGTTAAATCTGTACCGAATTCATCTAAACTTGGAGTTTTAGCCTTTGTTGTAGATGAAGTTGATGTAGAACTAGAACCTGAAGCAACAGTTTGAGGTTTTGATTCACCTAAAATTTTAATTACGTTACTTCTGATTTTGTTTAAGTCCACACCTAAAGTTTCAAGAACTCTAGCGGCAACCCCTTGATCTTCTCTAATCAAACCTAACAAAAGGTGTTCAGTTCCGATGTAGTTATGACCAAGTTGTCTTGCTTCGTCCCATGACAATTCCAAAACTCTTTTTGCACGAGGAGTGAATGGAATTTCTACCGCAACAAACCCTGAACCTCTACCGATAATTTTTTCAACTTCGGCACGGGCATCTTTTAGGTTAACGCCCATTGATTTCAATGTTTTTGCGGCAACACCTGTACCTTCGCCAATCAAACCAAGCAAAACTTGTTCTGTACCAACGAAGTTATGTCCCAATCTTCTTGCTTCTTCTTGAGCAAGCATTATGACTTTAATAGCCTTTTCTGTAAAACGTTCAAACATTTTATTTTCCTTATAATTACCATAATTTATTCTATACAAAATATAAAAACATTTCAAGTAATTTACAAATAAAAAATTTGTTGTTGACATTTTTTTTTTCTTAGGTTATTATATACCTACAGACAGATAGGCTCCCATCGTCTAGAGGCCTAGGACACTTCCCTTTCACGGAGGCGACGGCGATTCGAATTCGCCTGGGAGTACCATTTTTAAAAGCCACTCAATTGAGTGGCTTTTTTAGTTTTTGTATGTACTTTACTAAAAATTTTTAATTAATCTAAAAAAACAAAGTTCGAAATTAGTATTCCAATTCTTCTTATTCAGAGTTATTCTTCTTAATACCATGACTGAAGAAAAAGAAAATAATACTAATATACAAATCTTATCAATGAAAAATATCTGAATTTTAATAAAGTTTTTCATGAAATATTTCTAAGGTATAATGATTAAAAGGAGAATTTATGACATTAGATCCTGTGGTTAGTGTAGTTATGCCGATATATAACCACTCTATTCAACAACTATCAGATGCCATTAGCAGTATTCTAAATCAAACTTTTAAAAATTTGGAATTGATTATTGTCGATGGAAGTTTTGATGATAAAAATTTTAAATTTGTATCTTCTATAAAAGATGAAAGAATAAGGTATTTTAGAGTAAAAGGTTATATAAAATGCTTAAATTACGGAATTTCACAATGTAAAGGCAAATATATTGCAAGAATGGACTCTGACGATATTTCAATGCCAACTAGAATAGAAGAGCAAGTTAAGTTTTTAGAGGATAATCCAGATGTTTCGCTATGTTCTTGTTTGTCTAAAATTTGGAATGAGGATATTGAATCCAAAATTTCAAGACACGAATATGATATAACTTTGCTTAATTTTATAAATCATCACGAATTTAAGCATACAGCAATGATGTTTCGAAAAAATATTAATATTGTATATGACGATGTAAAACCTCTTGAAGATTGTTTGTTATTTAGAAAATTATTACTTTTGGGTCATAAATTTGCAATTATAGACAAAGTTTTACTAAAAAGTTATTGCTCAAAAAATTCACTTATGGCAAGATATCCAAAATTAATGTTAGTACTACGTAGTAAAATGAATATTTATGCACTTTCAAAATATTATAACTATAAACTCTCTTTTGTTGATGACATTTTCAAGAAACGCTATTTTTCAAAATCAGAAATTATAGAGTTTTTAGAGTTTGTATATTCGTTAAAACCTAAATTAGAACAACACGATTTAGATATTGTTAAAATTTCGACTGCCTATTTTTATTATATTTTATCTAGAAATAATAATAATTTATTTCTAATAACAGAACCACTATTTTATAAAACATTTTTTACATTTAAAAAGTTTTTAAAATTTTGTATTAAAAATGTCTTTTCGATAACAAACGAGTATAAACA
>CAVFCO010000128.1:0-5572 GCA_963620955.1 Alistipes senegalensis
CCGAATAAAACATATATTGCGTCATACCGCATGAACGAAGTGAATTGCGGTATCTAAAGACATGAAAGATGTTCCCTAACGTTCACTTATGCGGAATGACGTATGAATGACATAAGAATAAATTCTAGCAAGAAAATTTTGCTTTAAAATGAAGCATGGTATCTTGTATAAAATTTGCATTATTTTCTTGTAAATTTTTGTAACGAATTTTTGCGTAAGTCTAAGAAAAGTACTATAATTGACTTGTAGTTAAATTAAAAAATATTTATTAAGTAGCAATTTTTTTAGTGTTAGTGTTTTAAATATTACATAAAGAGATTTAGGATTAAAGATTTTGATTAATAAAGAAACATTAATTAAAAAAGAAAAAGAAATTCTATATAACAATTCGATGGCATCAAACCCAATTATGGGTGCAGGAATGCCTCGCATTGCTAACTCTCCTGCTAGAACAACTTCTAACAGACTTTATGGCGGTTACAATTTCTTTGGAACAGAAAAAAGTTTTGCTATTGCTGATTACAAAGAAATCATCAGCGGTTTGAAAGAAGTATTCAAAGGCAAATCAAGCACTTCTGATTTTTATAATTCATTGCACTCATTCTTAATTAACAAATTGGGTGCATCTTTCAGTGCTATCGGTTTATTCCAAGAAAAATCAAAATGTATTAATATCAGATTAACTGACAAAGTTGGTGGAACTTATTCTTCAAGAGTTTTCTTATCTGATGATACAAATCCAATTGTTGAATGTTTTAATACTCAAGAAACAATTGTTAGAAAAGATTCAAAATTCTTAAAATCTTCATACATGCAAACAACTGCAGTTGCTGTTATTCCTTTGATGTCAGTAACTGAATGTTTAGGTGTAATGATTATCGGCGACAACAAAGTTGAAGAAAATGCGGATTTATATACATTGATTGCTTCTCATTATGCTTTATTTATGCACAATGCAGACTTAATGGAACAAGCAAATGCCCATGCAAACACTGATTCATTGACATCATTAAGCAATCACAGAGGTTTCCAAGAAATCTTATCAACAGAATTAGAAAAAGCAGAAAAAGCAAATTCTACTTTATCTGTAATTATGATGGACGTTAATAATATCTCTAAAATCAACAGAGAATTAGGTCACGCAAAAGGTGATGAAGTTATCAAATTAGTTGCAGAGAAAGTTAAACAAAATATTCGTTCAAATGACTCTGCTGGTCGTTACGGTGGTGATGAAATTGCTATCGTTCTTCCTGATACAGATACAAACGAAGCAAAATATTTAGCAGAATACTTAACTTACAGTTTATCTTGCTGTTTCATTGACGATGTAGGACCTGTAAAGGTTTCTGTAGGTATTGCAAACTATCCTCAATGTGCAAAAGATCAAGAAAAATTATTAATCTCTGCTGAACAAGCAATGTATATTTCTCAATCTAAAGGCTACAAAGATGGTATGAGTGCAATCATCAGTTCTTCAGATTTCAATTTCTGGGACGATATGGCTTTACATTCATTCGCAGAAGTTATGACAAAACGCCACTCTCAATTAGGTGTAAACTTCGAAGAAGAATTAGTTAATAAATTTGCAAACGAAGAAATTTCTTCTCAACACCACTTAGAAGAATTAGCAACTTCTTTAGCAGGTGCAATCGATGCAAAAGACCCTTATACAAAAGGGCACTCAACATCAGTATCAAAATATTCAGAAGCCTTAGCAAGAGCATTAAATATGCCTGAGGCTGAAGTTCAAAGAATTAAATTAGGTGCATTACTTCACGACGTAGGTAAAATTGGTATTCCAGAAACAGTATTAAAGAAACCAACTCACTTATCTGATGAAGAATGGGAAATCATGAAACAACACCCAACAATTGGTGCCGAAAAAGTATTAATGCAAAATGAAGCGTTAAAAGACTTAATGCCAATGGTTAAATATCACCACGAACACATTGACGGTTCTGGATATCCTTGCAAATTAAAAGGCGAAGAAATCCCATTAGAAGCAAGAATCGTTGCCGTTGCTGATACATATCACGCATTAATCAGTGATAGACCTTACAGAAAAGGTTTAGGTGTTGAAAAGGCTTGTGAAATCTTACAATCAGGTGCTGGAACTCAATGGGACGCAGAATTAGTAAGAAAATTCATTCAAATTGCACCATCATTAGCAACAACAATCTAATTAAAAAATAAATAAAAAAGACTCTCATTTAGAGGGTCTTTTTTTTCGTACAAGTGAAGTATTTTTTCTTTAATGTTACAAAATTTCGAATTTTCTTAATAAAAAGGGTTGTTTTAAGTTTAAAAATTTGTTAGAATGGGCATAAGTTAAATGTATATATGGATATATACGTTTAAAACAGTGATATTAAAAAAACGGAGGTTTTTAATATGGGCGAAATAACGTTTTCAGGCTTAGCCTCAGGAATGGATACAAGTGAATGGGTAGAAGCCTTAGTTGCGATTAAGCAAAAATCTGTTACAACGTTACAAAATAAACAAAGCACTATAACATCTACCAAAACAGTATTAGATGCATTAAAATCTAATATGACTGCTTTGCGTAGTTCTATTGAAAAATTGACTGATGCAAAATTAGGCGGAAGTTTTGATTTGTTTTCAAAAAACTCAGTTACATCTTCAAACGAAGGTGTTGTAACTGCTACTGCTAATGAAAATGCTGCACGTCAATCTTTAGATATTGTTGTAAAACAATTGGCTTCTTCAACAGTTGCAACTTCAACTTATGATTCAAAAGTAAATGCAGACACTGAATTTAGCAAACTTTCATCAGGTAATGCTAAAGCAGGTTCTTTGAGTCTTTATGTTGACGGTGAAAAGAAAGACATTACTGTTGAAGAAACTGATACTGTTGGTGATATTTTGGATAAAATTGTTGCTGCCGGTGGTCAAACTAATACAGGTTCAACATATACCGATAATATTACAGCAGAAATTATAAACGGAAAAATTTCTATTACTGGTAACAACGGTAAAGAATTTGTACTTGGTTCAACTACAGATGAATCAAACTTCACATCAGTATTAGGTTTGACTAGAGATTCTAGCGGAAATTATTCAAGCAGTAATTCTGTTTCTGCAATTGGAACTTCTGACAAAATCGTTGATGTATTTGGTGCTGATGCTAAAGGTACTTTCACTATTGGTAATGCTGAATTTACCGTTGATGAAAATACTACATTCAAATCATTGATTAACAACATCAACTCAAAAACTGACGCTGGTGTAAACGCAAGTTGGGATTCAACAAACGGAACTTTAGTTTTGAAAGCAAAAACTGAGGGTGCATTTAATATCAATATTGAAGCAGGAACAAGTAATTTGACAAACGATTTAGGCTTTACTTCTGCAACTTATGACTATTTGGGCAATGCTCAAAAAGATGCTGACGGAAATTACATCTCAAAAGTTGTTCAATCTACTCAAACTTTGGGTGATTATGCAAAATTCACTGTTAATGGTAATGAAATGATATCATCTTCAAATACCGTAACTAGTGATATTTCGGGTATCGACGGTTTGACATTAAAATTGAATGCAGTTTCAAAAACAAATGACAATGGCGAACTTGAATCTTCAAATATCTCTGTATCTCAAGATACACAAGGTGTTTTAGATGCAGTAAAATCTTTCATCGAAGCATATAACAAAACCATTTCAACTATTGATGAAAAAACTACATACGGTGAAGCACTGTATGGCGAAACTTCTTTAACATCAATAAGAAATAACTTAAGACGTACTGCAACTGCAGAGACAACTGGTTCTGATTTAAAAATCTTGGCTAACATCGGTATTACAACTGGTAAAGCCGGAAATTCAACAGATACTTCCGGTGTTAATAAGTTGCAAATTGATGAAAATAAATTCTTAGAAGCATTGCAAAATGACCCTGATGGTGTAAAAGAATTACTTCTTGGGGACAACAAAGGTAATGCTGATTCTGGCGGTGTTTTGAATAAGTTGGAAAAAATCACTGAAGATTCTCTTGCAACAACTACAGGTTATTTTGATGCAAAAACTAAATCTTATGATAGACAACTTTCTTCATTGAAAACATCTATTTCAAACGCACAGTTGAAAGTTGATTCGTATAAAGCAAGATTGGAAAAACAATTCCAAAATATGGAATCGATTATTTCTTCAATCCAAAACTCATACAGTCAATTATCAATTTAGGCTTAAAGGCAATTATAACAACGAATTAGAGATGGCGGCTTCGATATCGAAGTCGCTTTCTTTTACGTAGCCTTTTAAAGTTGGAAGAATAACTTTGATAGAGTTTTCTTCTGCTTTTTTGTCTTTTTTCATTATTTCAACTAATTTTTTTGTTGGATAGTTAAATTTTTTGCTATAAAATCCGAATTTATTCAACAAATTTGCTGCCAATTCTTTGTAATTTGCATCAATTAATTTTAATTTGTGAGCATAATCAAACATAAAGTGCATACCGTAAGCAACCGCTTCGCCGTGTGTAAACTCTTTGTAGTTTGTAATATTTTCTAATGCGTGTCCGTAAGTGTGTCCAAAGTTTAGGATTTTTCTTAATCCTGCTTCTTTTTCATCTTGTGAAACTACAGCGATTTTTAATTCGATACAAACTTTGATAACTTTTTCCAAAAATCTTAAATCTTTGTCCATAATTTTTGAACTATGAACAGATAAAAAGTCGAATAAGCCGTAATCAAAAGATGCACCGCAACTTTTTTCGATAAATGCGTATTTTACAACTTCTGCAAGTCCACTTGAGAATTGTCTATCATCAAGTGTGTTTAAGAAGTTCAGATTGATGTATACCGCTTTTGGTTGGTAGAATGCACCGACAAGATTTTTTCCACATTTTGTGTCAATTGCAACTTTTCCTCCAACTGAAGAATCAACGCAAGCCAAAAGAGTTGTTGGAACTTGAATAAATGTAATTCCTCTCATATAAGTTGAGGCTACAAAGCCGGTAATATCTCCGACAACACCGCCACCGATTGCAATGATTGCACTTTTGCGGTTCAAATTCATTTGTTCACAACGTTGAATGATTTTTTGATAATTTTTGAAATTCTTTTCAATTTCGCCGTCTTTTAATACAAAAACTTCTTCTTTTTTAAATCCTAAAGTTTTTTCATATAACTTATAAACCTTTTCGCTAATAACGGCAAGGAATTTAAGGTTGTCTAAATCTTTTAAAATACGTTCTTTTAAATCGCTAATAGGGTCTGTATCGATGTAAATTGGGTATGATTTTTTCTTTTCTTCAATTTCTACATCAATTTTGTTAGACATTTTCCTCAATCCTTTTCATAACTTCACTAATGATATTATAGGAAGATTTTTCAGGTGTGTCAATAACGATAAGTGCTTTTTCGTAGTTATGTTCTCGTTTTGATAGAATTTCTTTTACTTTTTCAATTCCAAAACCCTGTTGTAAAAGAGGTCTGTGTGTTTCGTTTTTTATTCTTTCAAAAAGAATTTCTGCTGGGGCTTTTAGATAAATTGTGTAGCCGTTTTCGTTTAAAATCTTACGATTTTCTTCTCTTTCAAAAGCACCACCACCAAG
>CAVFCO010000128.1:5582-10110 GCA_963620955.1 Alistipes senegalensis
GTAATTTTATGTATTTTGTTTCTAAATTTCTGAAAAACTCTTCACCATTGGTTTTGAAAATTTCTGAAATTTTCATTTCTTGCTTTGTTTCAATAAATTCATCTAAATCGATAAACTCCATTGTTGGCTGAAACTCTTTCAATGCTTTGCCGATAAAGGTTTTCCCAGCACCCATCATTCCAACAAGAATTATATTATTTTTCATAATTTTTTCTAATTTCCTTTAGTGAATCTCCGCCGAATTTGTTCAAAAATTCGTCAACCAAAATCCACGCAATTCTTGCTTCTGCAACTACTGCACAAGCCGGAACAGCACAAGTGTCTGAACGTTCAAAGTGTGCTTCTGTTGCCTCTTTTTTGTATAAATCAACAGTTTTTAGTGGAGTTCTCATTGTTGGAATAGGCTTCATAACTGCTTTTACAACGATTGGTTCACCGTTTGTCATTCCGCCCTCAATACCGCCGGCATTGTTGGTTTTTCTATAAATTTTGTTGTCAGAAATATACACTTCATCGTGCATTTTGCTACCTAAAAGTTCTGCAGCTTCAGCCCCAACACCGATTTCAACTGATTTAACCGCCGGAATACTCATAACTGCTTGAGCAATTCTTCCGTCGAGTTTTCTGTCCCAGTGTACATAAGAGCCTAAGCCGATAGGTAGGTTTCCGAAAATTATTTCAAATTTTCCGCCCAAAGTATCGCCGTTGCTTTTTGCAATATCAATCGCTTCTTTCATCATATCTGTTGCAACGTCATCTGCACATCTTAATTCTGAATGTTCTGCAGATTCTTTCAAAAGAGTATAACTTTGAGGTAAAACTTCTGCTTTAACTTTGCCAATTTGAGTTACGTGGGAAAATCCAATGATAGAAAACTCTTTCAACATTTGTTTTGCAACTGCCCCAACTGCAACCTCAATCGCTGTTTTTCTTGCACTAGAACGTTCTAAAACATCTCGCAAATCTTCTAATTGATATTTGATTGCTCCTGCAAAATCTGCGTGTCCTGGGCGAACTTTTGTGAAAGATTTTTCCGCAACTAATTTCAAGATTTCTCTATTTTTTAAATCAACCTCTTTTGTACTCATTGGAATTTTCCAATTTTCAAAATCTTTGTTTGTGATTTCCAAACAGATTGGAGCACCTGTCGTTAATCCTAAGCGAACCCCTGATTTGATTTCGCACTTGTCCGATTCTATCTGCATTCGTTTTCCTCGACCGTATCCAACTTGACGACGTTTCAACTCTGCGTTGATAAAATCCTCTGATATTCTAAATCCTGCAGGAACTCCCTCAATAATTGCATTCAAACATTTTCCGTGGCTTTCGCCGGAAGTTAAAAATCTAAATTTATTCATTTTTTCTCACTATTATTTTGCGTATTTTAAAAATATTTGTTGTTTTGTTTGCATCATTTCTTCGATAATAACCCATGAACCGTTAGATTGTTTTTGCCAAATTTGGTATGTTTTTAACCAGTATTTGTCGTTCATTGGTTGTCTCAATGCACTAACTTTTATACCATTGCTAACTTTTGTTGTTGTTATATTTTTATATTTGTTTTTGTAATTTCGCATTTTGGCTACGCCTTGGCTCAGACGCAATTGTTTTGCATAAGTTGACATATCTGTATAAGCATTTGCAGTTGTTCCGTCAGGTTTTACAACTTGGCGGATAATTTGAGCCTTAGGTGAGTAAAAACTCAATAAGTTAGGGCTGTAAGAGTTTGCCTCAGCCACGTAGTTATTGAATTTTAGTTTTACTGTATCCATATCATCTGCAAAAACTTGCAATGTTGTACACATAATTATAACGAATAATGCTAAAATCTTTTTCATAATAAACCTCATTAACTTCTATAACACTCTTTAATTTTAGCATAAAGATATAAAAAAAAAACTCCCAAAACTGGGAGTTTTTTTTTATCTTTAATCCTTTTGATTAATTTTTATTTTTTCAAGAAATCTGGGATTTCAATGTTTGAAAATCCTGGTAATTGAGGAGCAGGTTCTGATTTCTTAGGAGTGTTGAATGCACCTGAGAAGAAATCTGCTGCACTTAATTGAGTCTTTTGTGCTTTATCTGCTTGAACAGCACTGTGTGCTTTTAGTTCAAAACCTGTTGCAATAACTGTGATTTTAACTTCGCCTTGCATATTTTGATCTGTAACTGCACCGAAGATAACGATTGCATCGTCTTGAACTGCATCATTGATGATGTTCATTGCTTTTGTTACATCAGTTAAGCCTAAGTCTGGTCCACCAGTAATATTAACGATAACACCTTTAGCACCGTCAATTGTTGTTTCAAGTAACTTAGAATCAATAGCATTTCTTGCTGCTTCTTCTGCTCTGCCTTCGCCTTGACCGATACCGATACCCATCAATGCTGAGCCAGATGCTTCCATTACTGATTTAACGTCAGCAAAGTCTACGTTGATTAAACCAGGGATTGTGATGATATCAGTAATACCCTGAACACCTCTTAGTAGAACTTCATCAACAACTGCGAATGATTCCATCAAACCAACTTTTCTATCAACAACACCTAACAAGTTATCGTTAGGGATAACGATGATAGCATCTACTGCTTCTTTTAATTTTTCAATACCTTGTAATGCTTGGTTTGCACGTCTTTTACCTTCAAAACTGAATGGTTTTGTAACAACACCAATAGTCAATATGCCTAATTCTTTCGCTACTCTAGCAACGATTGGTGCAGCACCTGTACCAGTTCCGCCACCCATACCTGCTGTAACGAATACCATATCAGCACCTTCAATTGCTGCTGTGATTTCTTGACGTGCTTCTTCTGCTGCTGCTTCACCAACTTCAGGTCTTCCGCCAGCACCAAGTCCGTTTGTTAATTTTGTGCCAAGTCTAATTTTGTTTGGTGCAGCACCAAATTTTAAAACTTGAGCATCTGTATTCATTAAGTAAAATTCAACACCAGTTAGTCCGCCTTTTACCATTCGGTTAACAGCATTTCCACCGCCACCGCCAACACCGATTACTTTAATCTTTGCAGGGCTTACTACATCTGGGTCATAACTGTCTTCTTTTCCTACATTTAGGAAGTCTGCTGCTTTGTTAAAATTATCCACTGTGATTCCTCTTTGTTTTGTTTCTAATAAAATTATTATCCAATCTTATCACTATTTCAAGAACTGTGTACTTTTGTTAAGAAATCGTTACGTAAATTTTTAACAAAAATCCTGAGTAAGTGATGAAATCTTAAACTTAAGATTCTAAGATGTAATTTAGTAAAGTTCTAACTCCGACACCTGTTGCACCAGCGATGAATTCTTTTTGAGGTTTGTCTAAGAATGCTGTACCTGCAACGTCTAAGTGTGCCCATTTAACTTCAGGTTTAACGAAGTTTTGTAGGAATAAGCCTGCAGCAGAAGTTCCGCCCCAACGTGAGCCTGTGTTTTTCATATCTGCAATTTCACTTTTCATACTGTCGAAGTATTCTTCAAACATTGGCATTTCCCAGTATCTTTCGCCTGATTTTTCACCAACTTCAATAATTCTGTTTACTAAATCTTTGTTGTTACCCATAATGCCTGATGCGTGAGTTCCTAAAGCCACCATACAAGCACCTGTTAATGTTGCGATGTCAATAACTTCATCAACATTCAAATCACAAGCATAGCAAAGTGCATCAGCCAAAGTAACTCTGCCTTCTGCGTCTGTGTTGTCTATTTCAATTGTTTTACCATTTTTTGCAGTTAAAATATCACCAGGTTTGTATGCGTTAGGTCCAATCATATTTTCGCAAGCCGCAATGATACCGTGAACTTCAACGTTTGGTGCAAATTCTTTTAATTTACTCATTACACCTAAAATGCAAGCCGCACCTGACATATCATCACGCATTGTTAACATTGATGATGCAGGCTTTAAGTCCATTCCGCCACTATCAAAGCATAAACCTTTACCAATGATTGCGATTCTTTTTGTTGGATTTTTAGGAGCATATTTCATGTGAATGAATTTTGGTTCTTGGAAACTTCCTCTTGCTACTGCTAAGAAAGCACCCATTCCCATTTTTTCGCATTCTTTTCTGTCATAAATTTTTGTATCTAGACCAAGGCTTTTTGCAACTTCTGCTAATTTTGTTGGAGTTGCGTATTCAGCAGGTTCGTTTGCAAGGTTTCTAGTAAATTCCATTGCTTCTGCTCTTTTTTGACCTTTTTCAACTCTTGCTTTGTCAAGGTTTACGTATAAAGTTTCGATATGATGTTTCTTTTCTGTTTTGTATTTGTCGAATGCGTAATCTGCAATCATTGCACCTTCTGAAATCATATCTGCGTATTCAAAATTAATTCCAGAAAAATCAACGGCGATAGATTTTGCCTTCATTTGAATTGCTTTTTTAACTGCTTTTACAATTGCTTCTCTAATTCTGTTGTTGTTTAATTGATTTTCTTTACCTAAACCTACAACTAAAACTTTTCTTGCAGGAGTTTTTCCAAGAGTTGGAAGTAGGTATGTAGTTCCGAATTTTCCTTCAAAATTGTCTTGTC
>CAVFCO010000129.1:0-3107 GCA_963620955.1 Alistipes senegalensis
CTGTAAGAACTTCTAACAACCTTGATTTAATCAAATTTGACACTGATAAAACTGAAATTAATGCACTTTTAGAAAAAAATAATACAAATATTGAAATGGATTTTACGTATAATGACGAAAAGAAAAAAACTTTTGCATTGAACAAAGTAAAATCTACACAAAAGGATTTCAAACAAGTTTTGAAAACTGTTTTGTTTTCAACAGAAGATTTAATGCTACTAAGAGGTGTTCCTGAGGATAGACGTAAATGGTTAGATAGAGCAATTTCGCAGATTTATCCTGTTTATGATGAGAGAATTTCTAAGTATGAAAAAATTCGTACGCAAAAAAATAACCTGTTGAAATCTGAAAAATTTGATAAAAATTTATTAGATATTTATAACGAACAACTTGCGATTGCTGGGTCTAATATAATTTATTTAAGAAGAAAATTTTCTGAAAACGAAATTTTGAAAATATTTTATTCTTCAACCTTTGAACTTGGCGAAACTGTAGAGGATATTTTAGAAAATTATAAAAACGCATTAGATGAAAATTATTCAGAAGAATGCCGTCGTTGTCAGTCTATAATTGGACCTCATAGAGATGACATAATGTTTTTTATAAACGATAAAGATTCTGTCAAATTTGCATCTCAAGGTCAACAAAGAACAATTGTTTTGGCTTTAAAAATGGCTGAAATTGATATTATCAAAGAAAAAATAGGAACTTCGCCAATTCTTTTATTAGATGATGTTTTGGCTGAATTAGATGATTTAAGACAAAACTATTTGCTTAATTCTATAAATAAAGATACTCAAACTATTATAACATCTGTTGATACTTTATTTTTCAACGAGGAATTTTTACGTGATGTGAAAATATTCAAAATTGATGATGGAAAGGTAATAAATTAATGAAAAATTCAATAATAGGTGCATTAATTGTAATAATAATTCTTATATTATGTTTTTTGGCAGAAAATTTGTTAAGTAATTTTGTATATTGGTCAGCAGATAATGCTCCATGGTTACTTTTTGCATTTTTTATATTTCTTGCAATACTTATAATTGCATGTACAGTTCATATTTTAAAAGAATCTTATAAAATAAATCCAGAGCAAACAAAAAAATATATAAGTCAACAAGTTAAAGTTATAATCATTAGTTTTGCAATAGCAATTGCTATTGTGGGTGTAATTGTAGCAAGTATAATATTTGATTAAGTATAAAAATTTAAAAATTTATATATACAAACAAAAAACCCGAAATGAATTCGGGTTTTTTAAAATCAGTTATACAACTTTTGTCAATGCTTCGTAAATTATAGGATCCCATTTTACGCCTGCTTCTTCTTTTAGAATTTCCATAGCCTTTTCCTTTGATAATGCTTTTCTAAAAGGTCTTTCAGAAGTTAAAGCAGTGTAAGCATCGGCAATTGCGATAATTCTTGAACCTAGAGGGATAGACATTCCTTTTAAACCTTCCGGTTCACCTTTGCCGTCCCAACGTTCTTTGTGGTAATGAATATACGGTATAACTTCTGATAAGAAGTTGATATTCATCAACAAGTTAACACCAACGTTAGGGTGATTTTGAAGTTTTTCCCAATCTTCTTTGGTTAATTTTCCGCCGTGATTGAATAAATCTTCAGGTAGAGTTATTTTACCTACGTTTTGTAATAATCCTGCATAGTAGATTAAATCGCTTGTTTTTTCATTTAATTTTAATTGCTTACAAATTAATCTTGATAAATCGGCTGTCAATTGTGAGTGAGCAACTTTGTATTCACCTTTTGCATCTACCGCTTTTGCAAGTAAAGTTACAAAAATTTGTTGTTCATCGCCTAAATCACCGATTAGAGCAGTTAATTCAGCCCTCATGTGTTGTAAATCGATTGTATTTGCATTTTCATCAGCAATTAATTTATTTACTTCGTCAATAGTTTTTTGCAAAGACATTGATGTTGCAAATAATCTTGCCATTGAAACAATTAAATTGCATAATTCTTGTTTAAATGTTTTTTCAGTGTAACTTTCAACAACCACAACACCAACGTTGTAAGCATTATTACTCATTGGAATTGCTGATAAAAGTTTTACTTTGTCTTCAAATAACGATTTATTTGGTACAAAATCTTTGTTATCATTAGGATTTTTGATTTCTACGATATCACGAGTGTTAAAAGCCTCTGCGACAAAGGCATGCTCGTCTAAATTGTAACCAATATTCTCTTTGTAAATATCATCTTTAAAATCAATAGATGAACCTACAAGTAACAAGTCATGATTTTCTGTATCCAAACCTTTTGCAAAATCTTTTGTTAAATAAACGTGGCATGCATCTACGTCTAACATTTGCGAAATTGTTTTTGCAATTGAGTTATAGATTACATAATCTTCTTTTGAATTAAAACCTAAAACGCAAAGAGTGTTATCTAAAGAATAAATAGATACAAGTTCTTTTAATTGTTTTTTAAGACTTTCTGTTTTGTCAGTTTTGGCTTTTGTTGATTCACCAATCTTTTTTGCTAAGTCATCAGAAATAAGACATTCTGACAAAAAATCACCAAGATTAAGTGCAAAAATTTCTTCTAATGGATCATCGTCCATTAACTCCATACTACGTCCAAAAAGAGAAGCACCTGTGTTAGTTTCTTCTAATTTTTTTTCTTCCATTATATCTAATATCCTTTTGTTTTTCTTGTGCATGCTATATATCGGCAGAAATTTTTAAAACTTTGATGTTTTTTAAAAATTCTATACTAAAGTATGATAAAAATGAAACTTTATGTTTAAAAAATTGTCTAAAGTTCAATAAAAATAAGAAAAATTGGTTTGTGTAAAAAAATGTTACATTTTTAAAACTTTTTGAATTTGCCATTTCAAAATAAAACTTATATAATATAGAATGTAATTTTTGAAAAAATGTGAGGTCAAATGAGCGATAGCAATAACAATTTCAAAGAATCATTGGCTAAAAATAAACATAATTTGGAATATCTAAATAAAAAAGATAGAAGAATGAGATTTAACAATGCAAAAGACCCTATTTATTTTGCGTTCGATTATGTTGAAAAGGCTTCTGTTGGAGATTTAATAAAAGAATTTTTCAAAGATACGATATATG
>CAVFCO010000130.1:0-2574 GCA_963620955.1 Alistipes senegalensis
CTGCTCTTCAGCATTTGCAAACAACTCAACTACTCAAATTTCTACAGAAAATTACATGCTTTCAAACAAAGAAATCAAAGCACAAATTTACAAAATCAAAACAAAACGCATAATTATTTCAAATGCTTTACTTTTAAACGATTCTCAAAAAGAAAAAGCAAACCAAATTTACTCTAAAAACATGGAAAAAGAAGCATTGCTTATTGCCCAATTAAAAAAAGAACAATCAATTCTTAAAGCAATGAGCGAACAAAAACACAATTCCGCAGAAAAAAGGCAACAAAGAAAAATTGTCTACAATCTTCAAAAAGCAATCGTAAATCTTGAAAGCGAAACAGACAAAGAATTCAAAAAAGTTCTAACTCGTTCACAAAGAAGTAAGTTCAATCGTCTTTCAAAAGAAGTTCACATTTCAGATTTTTAATTTTTAAATTTTAATAATATTCGGGCGGATTTTATTTCTTTCATAAAATCCGCCCGAACTGTACAATACAAAAAACGGCGGTTCAAGATGAAATCTTGAACCGCCGTTAAACCTTTTCATACTCAACTATTTCAATGAGAATTTCAAAACATTTGATTCTCTAACGAGTTCTTGCGACTCGTCAGGCAATTCCCAACATTTTACGCAACGTGCTTCGTAAGTTTCATCTCCACCAATCATAATCAATGGTGAATTTTTGTCAGCAGGTTTGCCGTCAATCAAACGTTGAGTTCTTGTTGCGTGTTCAGAACCACATTTCATGCAAACTGCATGCAATTTATCAACTGTAGTTGCCAAACACATTAATTCAGGCATTGAACCAAAAGTATCGCCTTTAAAATCTAAATCTAAGCCTGTTCCGAGAACTTTTTTGCCTTGTTCCATTAATTTTGCAACAACTTTTACGATATTTGCATCAAAGAATTGTAATTCGTCAATAGCAACGATTTCATCATCTTCTTTTACTACACTTAATATTTGAATAGAATGTTTAACTTTTACTGCGTCTAACCAAAGACCATTTCTTGATTTGATATAATCGCCTTGCTCTCTTGTGTCGATTTGCGGTGAAATTACTTTAACCTTTTTCTTTGCGATAATACAACGTCTAACACGTCTTAATAATTCTTCTGTTTTACCGCAACTCATCGGTCCTGTAATAATTTCAAAGCAATAACCTTGCATTCTATCTATCCCTATCCTTTTTTCTTCCCAATTTTTTATAATCTTATTGTACAACTTCAATATTTGTCATGCCAGCCAAGTTTTACAAAAATTTGCAAATAAAAAACCGACTTATATAAGTCGGCAATTAAAACCACGTATTAGAAGAGAGGAATTAGAGATGTGGGCATATCAAATATCCTTACCCACATTATTACTATTCCCAACTTTGTAAAGTTTATAACATTTTTACTCAAAAATTTTACAATTTTGTTACATTTGTTTACATAAAGAGAATTCTTATTTGTTATCAGGTGCTAATTTTAATAAGAATACCAAAGGAATTACAAGGAATGTAACTAAAGTCGCATATTGATAAATATCGGCAAACGCACACATTTTTGCTTGAACTAATAATTGTTTATACAAAACGACATTTGCTTGTTTTGTTGCAGTAACCATTGCGTGATTATGCATAAAGAAGTGTTTTAATGCAGTAAGATGTTGGCTGAATACAGGATTGTAAACAGTCATATTTTTAAGTAAATATGTTTGGTGAATTTGTGAATATCTAATCGCAAAACTTGCCGCAAGAGAGGTGAACATTGAACCTGTTACACATTTTGAAAGACTGTGAACCCCTGCAGCATCGGCGATTTTATCTTTAGGCAAAGTACCAAGAGCAAGTGCTGAAATCGGTACTAATGCACAAACAGAACCTATCCCAAACAAGAAGTTTGATAAAACAATTGTTGTTGGTGAAACTTGCATGTTCAAGTTTGTACATAACGCGATAGACAAGCCTAAATTCAAAAATCCAAAAGCAATAATTGCCCTTAAATCGTACATTTGGCACAATTTACCAATAAATAATAGCATTACACAGGCAATAACCCTACTTGCCAAAGCAATACCTGTTAATGATGCGGTATATCCCATTAAACCTTGGTAGAATTGAGGTAACAAGATGATTGTTACGCAAACCATGATGTTAACCAAAACACCTAAAATTGTACCGATAAAGAAGTTCAAATCTTTGAAAACTCTTAAATTTACGATTGGCTCTTTAACCTCTAATTCCCATACGATGAAGAAAAACATACAACATAGAGAAAAGAAACTTAACCAACAAATCCAAGTGCAATCAAACCAACCGTATTGTTGCCCTTTATCTAGTACAACTTGCATTGAGAACAACCATAGAACCAAGAAAGTAAATCCTAAAAAGTCTACGGATTCTTTTTTGCGTTGTTTTGCGGTATCGTTAACAGTTAGTGGAATTGCTATTAATGAAAAAATACCGATAGGAATGTTAATAACGAAAATCCATTGCCAAGAAAAATAGTCAACCAAAAGACCACCTACTGTAGGCCCCATAATTGAAGATACCATGATTGCGAAAATAAATATCGCCATAGCATCACCTT
>CAVFCO010000131.1:0-7560 GCA_963620955.1 Alistipes senegalensis
AAAATCAACGCTTGAAACAATAATATTCATTACTGCCACCTCAAAATATTTTTCTTTATTGAATAAAATAGAGCGAAAAGTAAAATTAAAGTAAATAAAATACCTTCACCTAACACATATAATTCCATTTCTGAAACGGATACAGCAAATGGAAATAAAAATACTGCTTCAACATCAAAAATTAAAAATAGAACCGCAAAATTTAAAAATTTAACATCAAATTGAACTTTTGCATTTCTAAAAAGTTTCATTCCGCATTCGTATGCAGAAGTATCAACATCTTCTGATTTGTAACCAACTACAAATCCCGCAACAACAGAGGCAATTGCGAATAGTGTTGATAAAATTAAGAATGTTAGTAAGAAAAATAAGTCGTTCAAAATATTACTCCCTGTTACATATTATGATAACTTAAATTTTATTGATATAATAGTAGATGTTGTGAATTATTAAGTAAATTTTATGAAAAAATTAAAACTAATATCATTACTCATTTGTGTATTGTTAAGTATTAATTCTGTAAAGGCTATAGAAGGTACGGTTGAGTATAATAGTGTCAATATTGAGTACGACAAACTAAGCCCTGCACATTACAGACATCTTGGCGATGCTTTCTTAACAAGAGCAGAAAGAAAGGGTATAACAGAGGAAGAACGTAAATTCTTCTACGCAGAAGCCCTAGGCTCTTACATTACAGCAACTGAAATAAACCCTGATTTAATTGATTTATACGGAAAAATCGGATATATTTACGGTCGACTAAAAAAATACGGTCTTGCTCAATCATACTTGAACAAAGGTTTGAACATGGACATCAAAAATCCAACAGTAAACTTCTATTTTGGAGGATTAACCTTTGACATGCAAGATTTTAATAAGGCTCTAAAATACTACAAAACAGCAAATAAATATGGTTACAAAGATAGATTTACTGTACTTTATAGACTTGGCGAAACTAACGAAAAACTTGGAGATTTAGTTAGAGCAAGAGAATTTTATGCAAAAGCACTTGCTCTAAGACCAAATGACAACGTTTTAAAATTAAAAATACGTTCAATAGATGACTTAAAATATAAAAATTCGCAGTACTATTATCGTAAGAAACCATTTTATTATAATGATTAGAGGGGAATATGAGGAACTTTTTAAAAAAATATTTACTAGTTTTAATTATAATGCTTGTCGGAAGCACTGTTTTTGCATCGGACAATGCCTTTGCCCAATACGAATTAGGCTCGCACGAGAAAATTTATAAACAAAGCACATATAAAGTTAACGCAATCAATCCAACACTTAAAAACAACTGGACTGGAAGTGGCTACCCAGGTTTAAGAGGTGCGAACCAGTTAACAATTTACACAAAAACTTACGGCATGTCGACTGATACAAACGAATTCGGAGCAGAAGCAATTGTAGAAGGCAACACAGTAACCTCTCTTAGCGGTGCAGATTCTCTTATTCCTGTTGACGGGCTTGTTATCAGTGCACATGGTCGAGCAAAAACATGGCTTAACCAAAATGTTCAAGTTGGTACAAAAATCTATGTAGACCAAGAAAAGAAAACAATTACTGCACTTACAACTTCTGAAAGTTATATTTTTGCCGCAAAAGAAAAAATTGTTGAAGCAACTACAATGATGAATTATTATCGACACAATACATTCAACTACAATGCACGTCCAACAAGAGAATTAATCAATTTAGCAAAACATAATTTAAGAAAAGCACAAAGAAGTTCTTCTGATGCAAAAGAATTTGCACTACTTGCTGTCCAAAACGCAAACGATGCAATCGCAATGGCAATTCCTTACAAATCTAACGAACTAAAAGGTATTTGGATTAGACCAACAAGCAAAACTGAAACAGGAATTATCACAACTCTTGATAAATTAAAAAATGCAGGTATAAACAATATCTTTTTAGAAACATATTTTCACGGTAAAACAATTTTCCCAAGTAAAACAATGGAGAAATATGGTTTTTACACGCAAAATGAAATATTTGCAGATATAGACCCTCTAAAAATATGGATTACAGAAGCACACAAACGTAATATTAAAGTTAATATTTGGTTTGAAGCATTTTATATTGGAAACAAACCACAAGTTGACAAACAAATTCTTGCGGTACACCCTGAATGGTCAAACGTTAACCTAAGAAATATTGATGCTCAACTACCCGTTGCATCAACTTCTGAACACAATGGATACTTTTTAGATCCAGCAAACCCAGAAGTGCAAACATTCTTAGTAGAATTGGTTGATGAAATCATTCAAACATACAAACCTGACGGATTTAACTTTGATTATTGCAGATATCCTCAATCAATCGCAGCAAGATATGCCGGCTACACAGCCTCAAATTGGGGTTACACAAAATATGCAAGAGAACAATTCCAATATGAATACGGAGTTGACCCTGCAAGTTTGTCATTCGGCACAAAAAACTGGTACGAATGGGATAATTACAGACGAGATAACATTACACAATTTATCCAAAAAGTATCAAAACTTTGCCGTCAAAACAAAATTTTGATTACTGCGGTTGTATTCCCAAACAAAAACATGGCTCTTGAAACAAAACAACAAGATTGGGTAACTTGGTCTGACAACAACTATATTGACGCATTCACACCTCTTTATTTAACTTGTGATGCCAAAACAATTAAAGTTATGATTTTTGATATGTTAAAAGATATGTCCCCAAGAACAAAACTATATGCAGGTTTGTTTGTAACTTTCATGAACGGTTCATCTGAAGATTTAATCAGACAAATTCACGAAACACGCAAACTTAACCTTGGTGGTATAATCTTATTTGATTATGCACACTTGCAAGAAAAATATATTAAAACACTTACAGCAAGCGTATTTTCAAACAACTCTTGTTCAACAGTAAAAGTAAATTCAACTTGCAAAACAAGAAGGAAATAATATATGAGCGAAGAAAATAAAAAAACTCCCCGTAAATTTTTAGGAATAATGTTTGATTGTTGCAATGTATACGGAAGATTATATCCAAACAAAGATAACACAGCATACGTCGGAAGATGTCCACGTTGTATGCGACCGATAAGAGTTCCTATCGGTAAAAACGGTACTGGACAAAGATTTTTTAGAGGACAATAAAATGGAAAAATTAAGAAAAGAAAACGAACTTATCGACATTTTTTACAATTTAACTAGCATTCCCTCACCATCTTTACACGAAGAAAAAGTTGTAGACTGGGTTCGAGAATTTTGCAAAAAAGAAAATTTAAATTTCATGACAGATAGTTATAACAATGTTGTTATCAAATTACCTGCTACTGATTCTTCAAAACCGATAATGGCATTATCATCACACATGGACGTTGTAGGCGATGATTCTCCAGTAGTTCCAACACTTGACGGTGATTTTATCCACGCAAACGGTAGAACTCTTGGTGGCGACGACAAATTTGGCATGTCCGCAGCATTAAAATTATTAAAAGACGTTAAAAATTCAAACTTAAAACACGGTGGACTAGAAGTAGTTTTCACTCGTGATGAAGAAAGTGGCATGTCAGGTATCAAAAATTTTGATTTTAACAATTTAAATTCAAAATATGTAATTGTTTGTGATGCAGATATATTTGGTGTTCTTCAAGATGCCGGTGCAAGTTACTGCAACGGACACGTTGAAATTTCTTGCAAAGGCGGACACTCAGGTATTGAAATTGCAGATAAAACAAAACCAAACGCAGCAAAATTAATCGCAGAACTTTGCAACGAAATTCCTCAAGGTGTTTACTACCAAGACGAAACAGGTGTTGTTACTTCAATTAACTTAGGCGGAATTAAAGGCGGAGAACTAAGTGTTACTAACGTTTTAAACCCTTATGCAGAAGCAACATACTCAATCAGAAGTTCCGATTTGAAAAAAGAAAATGAATTAATCGATAAAATTCAAGGTATTGTTGCAGAATTCAACAAAAAATACGACGGAATTGCAAAAGCAAACGCAGTGTTTAAACAAAAAATGCCTGCATTTGAACGTTCTAACGACAGATACATTCCAGAAGTATTTGAAAAAACTGCAAAAAAACTTGGAATTAAATATGAAATAAGTTCATTCCATGCGGGTGCAGAAACTCATATTTACTGCCAACACAAAAATGCTAAGGGCGAAACATTCATTCCGTTCTTAATGGGGCTTGCTGACCTTTACAATATGCACTCTGCAGATGAAAAAATCGATTACAAAAGTTTCTTAAAAGGTTACGAATTACTTAAGGAATTTTTCTTCGAGTTCAACAAATAAATCAACAACTTTATTGTGAATATTTTCAATTGAATCGACCGAGTTAATAACCTTAACTCGGTTTGGTTCTTTTTGAGCAATTTTTAAGTAGCCTTGACGAACTCTTTCGAAAAATTCTTTACCTGCAGATTCCATTCTATCCTTTTCTTTTCCTACTCTTTGCATTGAAGTTTCTACATCAATATCAAAAACGTAAGTTAAATCAGGTTTTAATCCGCTTGTTGCAATATTATTCAACATATCGATATTATCAACATCTAATTGACGTCCATAACCTTGATATGCTAAAGAAGAATCAGTATGTCTGTCGCTTATAACAATTTTACCTGCTTCTATATTTTTACGAACAATTACATCAACGTTTTGGGCTCTATCAGCCAAGAATAAAAAGGATTCACAAACTGATGACACTTCTCCATCATAATTCAATAAAAGTTCACGTATGCGTTCACCAAGCCCCTTACAACCAGGTTCTCTAGTTAGAACAACATCATAACCTTTGTTTTTTAAATATTCTGTCAACAATTTAATTTGAGTTGTCTTACCGCAACCGTCTGCACCCTCAAATGTAATAAATAAACCCTTTTTCATATAACAACCCCTAACAATGACATAAAAAAAGCGTGGCTAACGCCACGCTTTTAAATTTTATAAACTATAAAAGGTAATCTTTAACTTCTGCAGGTAAAGATTTAGTATCTAATTTGATACCAGGACCCATTGTAGTTGAAAGGTATGCAGATTTAATGTAAGTACCTTTTGCTGAAGCAGGTTTTGCTTTCAAAATTGCTTCTGCTAAAGTTGAGTAGTTTTTCATTAAATCTGCAACGCTGAATTGAACTTTACCGATTGGGCAGTGAATCATACCTTGTTTATCAGCACGGAATTCAACTTTACCGGCTTTAGCATCTTTAACTGCTTTACCAACTTCAAGAGTTACTGTACCAGTTTTTGGGTTTGGCATCAAGCCTTTAGGTCCTAATACACGACCTAATTTACCTAACATACCCATACAGTCTGGAGTTGCAATTAAAGTATCAAATTCAAACCAACCTTTTTCGATTTTTTCAATGATATCTTCAGTACCAGCGAAATCAGCACCAGCAGCCAAAGCCTCATCTACTTTGTTACCTTTAGCGATAACACAAACTCTTACAGTTTTACCAAGACCTGCTGGTAATACAGTAGTTGAACGAATTTGTTGATCAGCGTGTTTTACTTCAATACCTAATCTCATGTGGCATTCTACTGTTTCGTTGAATTTAGAAACTGCTTCTGAGATTTCTTTTAATTTTTTCAATGCTTCAAGTCCTGAAGTTGGTTGTTCAAACCCTTCTAACAACTCTTGCATTTTTTGTTGTTTTTTTGTTAATTTTGACATCTTAATTTTCCTTTCGTGGTAGTAACGGACTTATCGTCCTTCCATACTAAAACTGTATTTCTACTGTTTAACAGTAACACCCATTGCTCTGCAAGAACCTTTAATCATTTCGACTGCTGCTTCCATTGTAGTTGCATTTAAGTCGTCCATTTTGATTTTTGCAATTTCTTCAAGTTGTTCTTGAGTGATTTCTGCAACTTTTGTTTTGTTTGGTGTTGCTGATCCTTTTGGAATATTCAAGATTTTCTTGATAAGAACTGGTGCTGGAGGTGATTTAGTTACGAAAGTGAAACTTCTGTCTTCGTAAACATCAATAACAACCGGAATAATGTATCCTGCTTGAGATTCAGTTTTTGCGTTGAATTGTTTGCAGAAATCCATAATGTTAACACCGTGTTGACCTAATGCAGGACCAACTGGAGGTGATGGATTTGCTTTTCCGGCTTCGATTTGTAGTTTAATTTTACCTACTACTTTTTTTGCCATTTTTTGTGTCCTTTCTGTGGTAATAACGGGTAATCCCTTCCACATTTTAAATACCTAAAGCCTAATTGGCTATTATAATTTTTGAATTTGTTTGTATTCTAATTCTACTGGAGTTTCACGACCAAAGATTGATACGTTTGCTCTTAATTTTGCTTTATCTGGATATACTTCTGTAATATCACCAACGAATTCAGCGAATGGACCAGATGTGATACGAACTTTGTCGCCTGCTTTAACATCAAGTTCAATTCTTTGTGGTGCCGCAGCAGATGTTCTGTTAATAACTTTTTTGATTTCGCTATCTCTTGCTGGGATAGGTTTTTTAGCAGAACCAACGAAACGAGTAACACCCGCAGTGTGTCTAACTACATACCAACTGTCTTCGTCCATAATCATTTCTACAAGTACGTAGCCTGGGAAAACTTTTTCATCTTTTTCAGTTTTCTTGCCACCTTTAACTTGAGTAACTGTTTTTTGTGGAACTTCAACTCTGAAAATCTTTTCAGACATATTCATATATTCAATACGTTTTTCAAGATTTACTTTTACTTTATTTTCATAACCAGAATAAGTGTTTACAATATACCAACGCTTTTCAGGGGCTTTTGCAGGTTTAACTGGTGCTTCTGATTTTGTTTCTTCTGATACAGATGCTTCTACTTCAGTTTTTTCTTTGGCTTTTTTAGTTTTTGGTTTTGATTCTGATTTTGCTTTTGAAGTTTTTGCTTTTTTATCTTTTGATGGAACACCGTCACCGATTACAAGGTCGCCAACTAAATCACGGCTTGTTGTAACAACTTCGGCTTGTTCGTCCATAAATAATTCTTCATCTTTTTTTGCCATAATAAATGTTTTTCCTTAACTATTCGGGATTAAACCCAAGATTGCTTTAAAAAATATATCAATTAAGTAAACAGAAATAGTAAAAAACGCAACAATTGCTATAACAAAAATTGTTTCTGCAACAACTTGTTGTTTTTCTGGCCAATTAATTTTACCCCATTCGGCTCTAACACCTTGAAAGTAAACTTTTATTGCTTGAATTGTTTCGTTATTCATTTCGTTTTACCTTTGTTATAACATTCGCGCCCTGAAGGACTCGAACCCTCGACATCCGGTTTTGGAGACCGACGTTCTACCAACTGAACTAAGGACGCTTCCGTTATTAATACTACCTTTTGTCCTAGAATTTAACTATTTTGTTTCTTTGTGAGATGTGTGTTTTTGACATCTTGGACAATATTTGTTTAATTCCATTCTTTCTTTGCTTGTTTTTTTGTTTTTAACTGTTGTGTAATTTCTTTCTTTGCATTCTTCACATGCAAGAACTACCATTTTGTCTACTCTACCTTTGATGCCCATTTTTTATTTCCTTTTCTAAAAATGTTACCTATTAAAATAGAATGTGTTTC
>CAVFCO010000132.1:0-2413 GCA_963620955.1 Alistipes senegalensis
TTTAAAAACTGTGCACACAATAGTAAGGTAAAGACTGATTTTAACTTTTTTAAATCAAGTAAAAATTTTACTTTTTGTTCAACGTCTTTTTCATTGAATTTAAGATGATATCTCTTGCTTTTATTGCATCTTCTTTTGACAAAGGGTTTATATCTTTTAACGGGTAATCAATTTCTAGGCTTTCATATTTTGGTATAGCCATATCATGATAAGGTAAAACATCTAAGGCTTTGACATTTTTTAGTGTTGCCAAAAATTCCCCCAGTTTTGACAAAAATTCTTCATTATCTGTAATTGTCGGTACAACAACATGTCTTATCCATACAGGAATATTTTTTTCTGACAAGTATTTCGCAAAATCAAGAACATTTTTATTCGACATGCCAGTCAATTTTTTATGCTCAATCTCGTCAATATGTTTTATATCAAGTAAAACAAGATCTGTATATTTTAACAATTCCTCAAATTTTTCAGTATTATTTTTATTGAATAAAATGCCAGAAGTGTCTAAAGCAGTGTGAATTTTCTTTTCCTTTGCCTTTTTAAACAACTCTGTTAAAAAATCTATCTGCATAAGAGGTTCACCACCTGTTACAGTAAGCCCCCCATTACGTAAAAATTCTTTTACTCCGTCATATTTTTCTAAAATCTCATCGACAGACATTTTTTTATTTTCTTCTGTCGACCAACTGTCAGGGTTATGGCAATACTGACAACGCATAGGACAACCTTGCAAAAACACAACAAACCTTATCCCTGGCCCGTCAACTGTTCCGCAAGATTCTATAGAGTGAATATTACCATATACTTTTTCTTCTGACATAAATACCTTTTTTAGAAAGGGCGGGAGGCAAAGCCTCCCGCCCTAAAATCTATTACATTGCATTGTGGAATGTTCTTGAGATAACATCATCTTGTTGTTCTTTTGTCAATTTAATGAAATTTACCGCATATCCTGAAACTCTAACTGTTAATTGAGGATATTTTTCAGGGTGTGCTTGAGCATCAAGCAATGTTTCTCTATTAAAAACGTTTACGTTCAAATGGTGTCCGCCTTTTTCCACATACCCGTCTAATAAATTTATTAAATTTTCTTCTTGCATTGTTGTCATAATTTATTTTCCTTTCAAATTATTATTGTAAATTTGTTTCACAGCAACCGCCATCAAGACAGATATTCAAATCACCCATAAATACTTCGTCTTTACCCAAAGCATTTGGAATTATAGAGAAAGTATTAGAAATACCGTCTTGAGCATCGTTAAACGGAAGTTTTGCAACAGATGCAAGTGATGCTACTGCACCATTTGAATCTCTGCCGTGCATTGGATTTGCCCCAGGAGCAAGAGGAATACCGGCTTTTCTTCCGTCAGGAGTGTTACCTGTCTTTTTGCCGTAAACTACATTTGATGTGATTGTTAGAATTGACATTGTAGGGATTGAATCTCTGTATGTGTAGTGCTTTCTGATTTTATCCATAAAGTTTTTAACTAAATCTACCGCAATTTGGTCAACTCTGTCATCATTGTTACCGTATTTAGGGAAATCACCCTCAACCTCGTAATCTACAACAACACCGTCTTCATCTCTAATCGCTTTAACTTTTGCATACTTGATTGCTGATAAAGAGTCTGCAACAACTGACAAACCTGCGATACCAGTTGCAAAATAACGCTTTACATCTCTATCGTGCAATGCCATTTGTGCTCTTTCATAGCAATATTTGTCGTGCATGTAATGAATTACGTTTAATGTATTTACATATAAACCAGCAAGCCATTCCATCATATCGTCGTATTTTTCCATAACTTCATCGTAATCAAGATATTCTGAAGTAATTGGGCGATATTTTGGACCAACTTGAATTTTTAATCTTTCGTCAATACCACCATTGATTGCGTATAGCAAGCATTTTGCTAAGTTTGCTCTTGCACCAAAGAATTGCATTTCTTTACCCACAACCATTGAAGATACGCAACATGCGATTGCGTAATCATCACCGTGTGTAACCCTCATCAAATCATCGTTTTCATATTGAATTGATGATGTTGTTATTGAAATGTGTGCACAGTATTGTTTAAAATTGTGAGGCAATCTTTTTGACCATAAAACTGTCAAATTTGGTTCTGGAGCAGTACCTAAGTTTTCTAAAGTGTGAAGATATCTGAAAGAGTTTTTTGTAACTAAAGGTCTACCGTCAATACCAACCCCACCGATTGATTCTGTTACCCAAGTAGGGTCGCCAGAGAACAATTCATTGTATTCTGGAGTTCTTGCAAATTTTACAAGACGAAGTTTCATGATGAAGTGGTCAATCATTTCTTGTGCTTCAGATTCAGTGATAATACCTTCTTTCAGATCTCTTTCAATATAAATATCTAAGAAAGTTGAAGTTCTACCGATACTCATTGCA
>CAVFCO010000133.1:0-3552 GCA_963620955.1 Alistipes senegalensis
GAATTAGGTTACATCGGTGACGTATTGAAAAAAATCAATGACGTTGAAAATGGTAAATTAGCAGAAGAAAAACCTAAAAAAACAAGAGTTAGAGGTTAATGTTAATAAAATAAAAGCAAAAGAGAGCGATATTAAAAATGAATATCGCTCTCTTTTATTCTTATCGTAGATTGGAACTATCCCAATCTTATAAAATCTACGGTCTTAAAACAGAGATTACGCTATCTTTTACAAAGTAAGTATTTGCAACTCTTTGAACATCTTCTGCAGTTACTTTGTTAATCATATCAATATATTTTTGTTGATAATCATAGCCAAGGTGCATAATTCCGTAGTATGCAAGCTGATTAGAACGTTGCATATTTGTTTCTGTTACAAATTGTTGTTTACCAATAATATTGTTTTTAGCATTTTGAAGTTCTTTTTCAGAAACTTGTTCTTTTTGAAGTTTACCGATTTCATCCATAAATCCATCCAAAGAAACTTGGATGTTAGAAGGTTCTGTAGCAATATAGATACAGAAATTACCACAAGTTTTATAGATTTCATAAGAACTTCTAACCGTATAAGCTAAACCTTTTTTATCTCTCAAGTTTACAAATAGACGAGAAGAAAGCCCACTAGAACTTAAAATATTATTGAATACAACAAGTGGTGCATAATCTTCTGATTCATAAGTTGGAGCAAGCCAACCTTGATAAATTTGAGATTGTTTAGCATCTTTTTTGATAACATCTGAACGTTTTGATTTTTCTAAAACTGGAGTCGGAATTTCAGACTCTGAAGGTTCATAAGGTAAATCTTTAAAATGCTCAGTGATTAAATTTTTAACTGTTTCAAATGGAACATCACCAACGATAGAAATATATTTTTCACCAGTTGCAAGAATTGAGTTGTAAGAATTTACAACATCATCTTTTGTAATTTTGTCCATTTCGGCAAGGATTGTAGTTAAAGTATGACCATAGTAATGATTTTCGAATAAAGTTTTGATAAAGTTATCTTGAGCTTTAATTCTTGCAGAATCAAGGTCAGCAGTAATTTCACCATGCATTTTTAATTTTTCTTTGTCAAATTCCTCAAAAGTCGAATTTTTAACAATATCAGCTAAAAGTTCAACTGTTTTTTCAAAATCTTCATTCAGACAAAACATTCTAAGTCTGTAATAATCTTGTTTTGAATCGGAATAAAACTCAATTGCGTTTTCATCAAGTTCTGTAGCTATTTGCTCAGAAGAACGAGATTTAGTACCTTGAGTGAATAAACGATTGATAAGAGAATAAGTACCAGAAATCTTTTCAGGCTTATTTATGCCGATATTTAAAGTAATGGCAATTCTCGGTGTATTAGGGCTGTTTTTGAAAACAGCATTTAAATTATTTTCTAAAGTAAAGGTGTTAATCATAATACAAATATAAAAGCACAAAAATATTAAGTTTTCAACATAAAAAAAGAAGAAAATATATTGAAAAAAAGTATGTTCATGTTATCGTAGTAGTATAAGTAGGTTAAAGCACACAGTTTTATTTTTTAAAAAGGAGAATAATATGACAGAAAAACGTGTATACCTTTTCAGAGAAGGCAACGCAAACATGCGTAACGAACTTGGTGGTAAAGGTGCTAACTTAGCAGAAATGACTAACTTAGGCTTACCAGTACCTCCAGGATTAACTATCACAACTGCAACTTGTATGGATTACATCAACAATGGTAACAAAATGCCTGAAAACTTAATGGCAGAAGTAAAATATGCATTAAAAGATGTTGAAGAAAAAGCCGGTAAAAAATTCGGTGATAAAACAAACCCTCTATTAGTTTCTGTTCGTTCTGGTGCTAGAGTATCAATGCCAGGTATGATGGAAACTATTTTAAATTTAGGTTTAAATGATGAAACTGTAGAAGCAATGGTTAAATTAACAAACAACCCAAGATTCTGCTATGATTCATACCGTCGTTTCTTAACTATGTTCGGTTCAGTAGCATGGGAAATGGATAGACAAAAATACTTCGAATCAGAAGTTGAAAAAGTTAAAGCAAGAGAAGGCGTAACTTCAGATACAGAAGTTTCTGCTGAAGGTTGGAAATCATTAATTCCTGTATACAAAAACGTAATTAAAGAAGTTACAGGTAAAGACTTCCCACAAGATCCATACGTTCAATTACAAGAAGCAATTGAAGCAGTATTCAGATCTTGGAATATTCCTCGTGCTGTTGCTTACAGAAATATGAACAAAATTGACCACAACTTCGGTACAGCAGTTAACGTTCAAACAATGGTATTCGGTAACATGGGTGATGATTGTGCTACAGGTGTTTCATTCACTCGTAACCCTGCAACTGGTGAAAACAAATTCTACGGTGAATACTTAGTTAACGCTCAAGGTGAAGACGTAGTTGCTGGTATCAGAACTCCAAAACAAATTTCTGAATTAGAATCAGATATGCCTGAAATCTACAAACAATATGTTGATATTGCAAAACAATTAGAAAAAGGCTACCACGATGTACAAGATATGGAATTCACAATTGAAAGAGGTAAATTATGGATTCTTCAAACTCGTAACGGTAAAAGAACTGCTAAAGCAGCAATCAAAATCGCTGTAGATTTATACAACGAAGGTATTGTTACAAAAGAACAAGCAATTCAACAAGTAGACCCATATTCAGTTTACCAAGTATTGCTACCTTGCTTCAACCCAGCAGCAGTAAAACACTCTCACAAAGTATCAAAAGGTGTTAACGCATCTCCAGGTGCTGCAGTAGGTAAAATCGTATTTGATACAGAAGAAGCAGCAGAACGTGGTTCAAATGGTGAAAAAGTTATCTTAGTAAGAATTGAAACTTGCCCAGATGATATTCACGGTATGGCAGTTGCTCAAGGTGTATTAACACTTAGAGGTGGTGCTACATCACACGCAGCAGTAGTTGCAAAAGGTATGGGTAAACCATGCGTTTCAGGTTGTGAAGACTTGAAAATTAACTTAGAAAACGAAACTATCACTTGTGCTGATGGTACAGTATTCCACAAAGATGACATCATTTCATTAGATGGTGGTACAGGTGAAGTTATGGAAGGTGCTATCGAGTTAGTTGAAGCAGGTATTGATTCAGATTTCGAAACATTCTTCAATTGGGTTAACGAAATCAAACAATTAACTGTTGAAGCAAACGCAGATACTCCAAAAGATATTGAAAATGCTAAAAAATTCGGTGCTGAAGGTGTTGGTCTTTGCAGAACAGAACACATGTTCATGGATCCTGAAAGATTACCTTGGGTACAAAAAATGATTATTGCTGGTACTCCAGAAGCAAGAAAAGAAGCATTAGATAAATTATTACCAATGCAATATTCAGACTTCTATGCAATGTTCAAAGGTTTAGGCGAATTACCAATGACAATTCGTTTATTAGACCCACCTCTTCATGAATTCTTACCTTCAAAAATCGAATTAGTTGAAAAAGTTGCAACTAAAAAAGCATTAGGTCAAGATTACGAAGAAGACCAAAAAATGTTAGAAATCGTAGAAAACTTATCAGAATCTAACCCAATGA
>CAVFCO010000134.1:0-4796 GCA_963620955.1 Alistipes senegalensis
CATCTGTAATGTAATTTGATTGCTAAATAAAATAAATTAATAGTGCGGTTGGGATAAAATCCCAACCGCCTTTGTTTTTTGTTTTTTTTATACAAATATTTTATCGTCATACCGCATAAGTGAAACGCATTGCGGTATCTATTTTACAAATATTTTTTCAAATAATTACTTGCAGGTTTTTCGACTAAGTGATACATCAAAACTCCAAAAAATATTGCCAAACCTATTGTAATTTCAATATTTATAATAGGGTGTGTTACCAAAAAATGTTTATGAACATTCCAAAAATAATGACGCGACATGTAAATTATGTAGCAATGCACCATATAAATTGAATAAGTGTATTTTGATAGGTACACAAAAATATCTTTGTTTAAAAATCTTGAGATGTATCCTTTGTTATAAAGGAATAAAACTATTGTAAGAGTGAATACAACAATGAAAATAAAATTGTTATCGTATTTTATGTTGTGCAAAAGCAAGTTGTTTATGATGAAGAATAAACACATAAATTCTATTAAAGTCAAAAAAACTTTTGTATAAATAGGTAAAACGGCATTTTTAATTGCATCTTTGTTTGAGTTGTACCATTGTGCTATAAAGTAGCCAATTCCGATACCGCCTAACGCACGGCACATTCCAGTATTAAACATTCCTGACAGCATTTCATTTGCTGGCCAACGTTCCATTCCTGCTAAAAGAGCATAAGAGGTATATACTAATGTTGCGATAATGATATTTACAGTTTTGCGTTCATAATTTTTTAATAGATAGTAGAATAACGATAAAGTCCATAACATTGCAGATACGTACCAAAAAGCATTACCACCGGTTTGCCAACTACCACCCTTCGCAAGTGCAGTTCCATTAAATCCAAATAAAATTAATATCGAGTCGTAAATTTTAAGTTTATAAAGCCCAAAAAGAGAATGACCAAGCCAACCGATAAGTAGCATAACAATTAAAACAGGATATAATCTGATGAATTTTTTCTTTAAGAATTGCCATAAAGATTTTGTGGTGTCTAGTTTTAGTGCGAAAAATAGACCTGAAATGATGAAAAATAATTCCACCGCAAGATAGCCGTGTTGAGTCATCTTTCTGAATTTAGAAAAAATGTCAACATCAAAACTTAAAAGTCCTGAACCACAGAATAAATGCGTGCAAACAACAGCAATACAACCAATTATTCTAAGAAATTCTATATTTTTAATCTTTTCGTTCATTTAAATTTTCGTTACTCCTACTTGTAGACTAATAGTAACATGTTCCATGATTAAAACTGTTTGTCAATCATTAATAAAAAAGATTTTACGAAGATACTATTTGAATATAGAAGAAAAATAGAAACTATTACATAATAATTTATTATGCAGACAAATCAAACTATTAAGCGAAAAATCCTAAAACATTTGGGTATAAATATAAAATTCTATAGAACAAAGTTAAATATCTCTCAAGAGGCTCTAGCGTTTGATATAAATGTAGATAGAACCTATATTACAGCAATTGAGCAAGGTACAAAATCTCCGTCGATATATTGCTTGTACCTTCTTTCCCAACGCCTTGGTGTTTCACTAAAAGACTTAATGGATATTAACGTGGATTAATTTTTTGTGAAATCCGCCTGTCATACCACTCTGCCGAGCAAAACAATCCAGTGAATTTTTTTGCGAGAGGTTGTTGCAGTATCCTATTTTTGAAATCCTCGCTTTATAAAAAGATGCCGGAATAAATCCGGCATGACGTATTCTTTGTTGTCATACCGCATAAGTGAAACGCATTGCGGTATCTTTAAACTTTTTTCAAAATCTCAAAATTTTTCGCAAAAAAAAACCACTTAAATAAGTGGTCTGGAATTTTTTTTGTAATTCCTCGTGTAGAAGGTTAGTGTGTAGGTTAGTGTGTAGTGTGTGTTTGTTAAAAAAACTGTTTTCTGAATTAACTCTCGTTTAATTCTCTCGTACTTATATAAAGTATTTTTGAAAGGTCGAATTTCAGACATGTGGATTTTTGTTACATATCTTTACAAAAACTTCTAAAATTCAGCAATAATCGTATTTTGTTAAAAATTTAATCTGTGATATAATAAAAGAAAATCGAAAAATATAAGGAAATTATCATGTCAGTAAGAAAAATTTTAAGATTTGGTGAACCATGTTTGAGAGAAAAAGCGAAAGATGTTCATAAAGTATCAAGAAAAATTCAAGATTTAGTAACAGATTTGCTTGATACAATGTATGCAAAAAATGGTGTTGGACTTGCTGCACCTCAAATTGGTGAAGGTTACAGAGTTTTTGTTGTTGATGTTTCAACAGGCGACGAACCTTTGAACCCAATCGTTTTCATCAATCCTAAAATTATTAAAAAATCTGGTGCAACAATCAGCCACGAGGGTTGTTTGAGTTTCCCAGAGGCATATACTGATGTTAGAAGATATAGCGATATTATGGTCAAAGCAATGGATAGAAAGGGTCGTTCTTTTGTTCTAGAAGCACACGACGGAACGCTTTTGGCTCGTTGCATTCAACACGAATATGACCATTTAGACGGTGTTTTATTCGTTGACCACGCAATCAATCGTTTTGAAACCGAAGAAGAACTTGGCAAAAACGATTTGCCACCATTAGAAGTTGACAAAATGATTGACGAGCCTGAATTGGCAGAAGAAATCGAAAAATTATTAGAAGCGGTAGAGGTTGAAGAATCAGAAGATGAAGAATAAAATCAAAGTTGTATTTTTCGGAACTCCGAAAATTGCCTTAAAATCGCTAGAATATTTAATAAATTCTGACAAAATCGAGGTTCTTGCTGTTGTTACTCAACCTGACAAACCTGCGGGTCGTGGGCATAAATTAACTATGTCGCCGATAAAACAATGTGCTTTAGAGCATAATTTACCTGTTTTTCAGCCAAAATCAATAAGAAAAGAGCCTGAAATTCAAGAGGAATTGAAAAAATTAGAACCTGATTTCTTTGTAACATTTGCTTTTGGTCAAATTTTGTCGCAAGAAGTTTTGGATATTCCAAAATGTGAAACAATTAATCTTCACGCATCGTTATTGCCAAAATACAGAGGGGCAAATCCTTTGCAAAGAGCGATTATCGACGGCGAAACACAAACCGGAATTTGTACAATGATTACAGAATTGGGGCTTGATTGTGGCGATGTTTGTATGAAAGAACCGATTGAAATTTCGCAAACATTAAACTGTGTTCAATTGTTTGACATTGTTGCTGAAAAATCTCCAAAAATGATTGAAGACACTCTTGTAGGCTTGGTTGAAAAAACTATTGTTCCTCAAAAACAGTGTGAGGACGGAGTTTGTATGGCAAACAAACTTACAAAAGAAGAATGCAAAATTGATTGGACAAAATCCGCACAAGATATTCACAACTTGGTACGTGGAATTTATCAATGCCCAAGTGCTTACTTTTTAGTGAATGATAAGATAATAAAAGTTTTAGAAACAAGAGTAGAAAACGGTTCTGGTACTGCCGGTGAGTTTATCAACGTTACAAAAGAGGGTGTTGAGGTTGCTTGCGGTAGTGGAAGTCTTTTGTTATTAAAGGTTAAACCTGAGGGCAAAGGCGAAATGCCGGCAAGAGATTGGTATAATGGAGTGAAAAATGCTATCAAAAGGAATTAGAGGTGCGATTACAGTTGATGCAAACACTGAAGAAGCATTAAAAGATGCAACTTTGGAACTTTTAACTGAACTTGTAGAAAAAAATAATATTGAAGAAGCCGATATTTCGCACGCATTTTTTACTTTGACAGAGGATTTAAACGCAGGTTTTCCCGCAAAATATGCTCGTTTAGATTTTGGTTGGAAAAGTGTTGCGATGATGTGTCATCACGAGTTGAATGTGCCAAATTCTTTGAAAATGTGTTTGAGAGTATTAGTAGTTGTAAACTGTGGTGAAGAGTTTGAACCTGAATTTGTTTATCTAAAAGGTGCGTCAAAACTAAGAGGTTAGAATGATTTATTTTGATAATTTAACCTTAAAGGCTTTTGTTGAAGAAAATAGAGAGTTTTTTTCTAATGCTAGAATTCAAAAAATTCAACAACCTACAAGACGTGAATTTATTTTTACTTTGCGAAACAACGGTGAAACTCGCAAATTTTACGTGAATATTACTCCAAACCTACATCACGTATGTTTTATGAGCAAAGAAAACGAGGAAAAACGCTATATAACTATTCCTGCGAAGCCTCCGATGTTTTGTATGCTTTTGAGAAAATATGTTGAGAGTGCAAAGATTATCAAGGTTGAACAACCTCATTACGAAAGAATTTTAGAACTTTATATTGAGGCTTATGACGAACTTGGCGGAAGAATGCCGTTATGCCTTGCTATTGAACTTATGGGCAAACATTCAAATATCGCACTTTATAACTTACGTACGGGCATGATTTTGGGCTGTGCTCATAACGTTGGGGCAGAAAAAAGCCGTGATAGAGAAATGATGGGGAATGTGCCATATATTTATCCGCCAAAGCAAAACAAACGTGATTTTTTGAGTTATTGTGGAAATATTTGCTATGAAACTCTTGCCGACGACTTTTTAGGGTTTTCAAAACCTTTTGCTCAAATGTGTAAAGGGCTTGATGCAGAAAAAATAAAAGATTTTTTAGAATTAAAAGGTGTTTCGCCTGTAATAAGTGAGGATTTTTCGACTTATTCTTTGTTTTCAGAACTTTTAAATGGCATTCCTCAGCAAAATGTGAATGCGATGATTGATAATTATTTTGCATTTCAATTTATATGTTTTGTGGTTGATTTTTTTATCT
>CAVFCO010000134.1:4806-8094 GCA_963620955.1 Alistipes senegalensis
CAAATATTTTGCACAAATTGAAAAAAGCAAATAATTCGTTGGAAAAAATTGAAAGACAACTTCAAAAAGAAAAAAATGCTGATAAATACCGAAAATATGGTGATTTGATTATGGCAAATCTTTATAATTTAAAAGATTTTCAAAAAAGTTGTACTCTAACAGACTGGGAAACAAATTCCGAAATAAAAATTGATTTAGACGAAACAAAAACGGCAAAAGACAATGCTAATCGCTATTTTAAACTTTATAATAAAGCAAAACGTTCAACAGAAAAATTGCTAGAATTAAAACAAGAATTGACTGACGAAATTGGTTATTGTAATCAAACACTTTATACGATTGAAGTTGCAGACGATAACGAAATTTTGCAAGAAATCAAACAAGAGATTTTTCCTGAGGAAAATGCAAAGAAAACAAAAACAACACAAGTGGAAGAACGTGAAATTTTGGGTCATTTGGTTTATGTTGGCAAAAACAATAAACAGAATGACTATATTATCTCAAAACTTGCTAAGGACAATGATTTATGGTTTCACACACATACCTGTGCGGGTTCTCACGTGCTTTTGAGAATGCAAGGAAACGAAGAACCCTCTGACGAGTTGATTTTTGAGTGTGCAAAGATTGCAAAACACTTTTCGCAAGGGGCAAATTCAAGCAAAATCGGTGTAATTTACACAAAACGCAAGTATTTGAGAAAACCTCCCGCAGCAAATTTGGGTTATGTAACTTATAAAAACGAACAAGAAATTATAATTGATTAGTGCAAATCTGTTGTGTGGCAATCAGTTCCGCCTGTTTTTATAAGGTTGTATTTGTCTGCAATTTTTTCGACAGATTTTCTTGAGTGGAATTTTATAATTCCTCTGTGTCTGTCATAAGGGTAAAAACATTCAAGTCCGTCAAGTCCAAAAGACATAAGTGTTTTAACGAATTTGTCTAAATCTACACACCAACAACAAGCAGGGTGTGCAAGAACTGCAATTCCGCCAGCACTGTGGATTGCGGGAATTAATTTTGTAATATCTCTTTTTGCAAAAATTCTTACAATATCAAGTTCAGTTTCTTTTTTAGAATTTGCTAAAAATGGTTTAAGTTCCTCATTATTCACGTCAATTCCGTATGCCAAAAGGTGGAAGAAGGTTGTTTTGTACCAACAATCAAATTCTACGGCTGGAATTACGAAATTTTCTTGTGAAATTTCAGGGTTTTTGTGTGCCTCAACTGTGTTGTGGTCTGAAATTGCGATATATTGGTATCCTGTTCTTTTTGCTTGGGCTACAATTTCTTTTGGAGTTGCTTTTCCGTCAGAACAAGTTGTGTGAATATGCAAATTTACGTTGTTTTCAAAATCTTTTTCAGTGAAACTTTTTATTAATTCTTTGTAATCCATTTTTAAAATCAGTCCATTTGTTATAAAATGATTATACAATAAACATGAGGTTAACGAATTATGGCGAATGATAATAAAACCGTATTTGAAATATTTATCGAGGGTGTTGGAATATACGCAAAACATTTTCCTACATTTTTCAAATATATGTCGTTTCCAATTTGGGGGCAACTTTTGGGTGTAATTTTATCTTTAGCATTACCATTGTGGTTTGCATTCAACATTGCTACTGTACTTCCTGATAGCAATATCGCATATATAATCACGTTGTTATTGTGTGTTCCTGGGCTAATTATTTTTACAAAAGCCTTGTGGGAATACTTGATTGCGTATGTTTCTATCAACTCAATGACTGAAAACACTGTAAAATCAGGTAGAATTTATGATATAAATGCTCACAAAAAAGTTGCAACAATGTCAAAAAGAGTCGGTGAATTCGTTGTTTTGTGGCTTTTGTTTGGTATTTTCTCTTTGATTGGAATTCTTCCACCAATGTGGTTTTTTGCGATAATAATTTTTGTATTTATCGTGTTGATTTTCCAAGTATTTACGTTTGAAAAAAATCTTACACCTTGGGAATGTTTTGTAAGAAGTAAAGATTTGGTTAAAACAAACTTTTGGGGTACAGTTGGTCTGATGTGTTTAGTTGGAGGTTTGACTTATTTCTTGCTTCCAAAAATTGCTGAAATGATTTTTGATTTTGTACGTTTCACAGTTTTATTAAATATGTGGTTTGACCCACTAATTTCTGCAAATCTACCGCTAGACCAATGGAATTCAGCATTGTCTGCGTTGAATGTTTCTTATATGATAACTTCTTTGGAAATTACAAAAACAATCGTAGCAACTTTCATTTCAACACTTGTAATTTTCTATACATTGCCACTACGTTCAATCTGCTGGACTTTGTGGTATAAGCAATTGAGCATAAATGAGATTAAATCTAAAAAATCTAAATCGAAAAAGGCAAAATCTGAAAATGTTTAAATGTGGAAATTGCAAAAATATTGATAAATTTGAATTGATGTTTGCAGAAGATTATCAGGGCAACAGAGATTTTAAACAAAAATATAATAACAAACGTCAAATCGAGATTACAATTGACGGATATTCATTTATTCCGACTCTCGACTTTATGAACGAACATGCAGTTTGCAAATACTGTGGACAAATTTATACTTGGCAATACGAATAAGAAAGGCAAAATATGAGAAAAGACGGAAGAAAAAATAACGAATTAAGACCAGTTCATTTTACAAAAGATTTTACAAAAAATGCTCTAGGTTCAGTTTTGGTTGAATTTGGCGATACAAAAGTAATTACAACTGCTTCAGTTGCAATGAAACAACCAAAATGGATGGATAAAGAGTCTACACAAGGCTGGGTTACTGCTGAATACTCACTTTTACCATCATCAACTTCAACAAGATGCGAAAGAGAAAGAACAAAAATTTCAGGCAGAACTCAAGAAATCCAAAGACTTATCGGTAGAAGTTTGAGAGCATGCGTTGATATGGAAAAACTTCCAAAAATGACTATAACAATTGATGCTGATGTAATTCAAGCAGACGGCGGAACAAGAACAGCAAGTATTTGCGGAGGTTTTCTTGCTTTAAAAATTGCTGTGAAAAAATTAATGGAACAAGGGCTTTTGGAAGAAAATCCAATTATTGATGAAATTGGTGCAATTTCTTGTGGTATTGTTGACGGCGAAGTTCGACTTGATTTGTGCTACGAAGAAGATTCACACGCTCAAGTTGATTCAAATGTTGTAATGACAAAATCAGGCAAAATTATTGAATTCCAAACAACTGCTGAGGGTGAACCTTATGAGCAATCTCAATTAATGGAAATCTTCAATATTGCAAAATCTGGTATTGAAACAGTTATCAAAA
>CAVFCO010000135.1:0-5320 GCA_963620955.1 Alistipes senegalensis
GTATTTTATTATTGCAAATATGAAAAATATTTTTAAAAGAGGATTTTCTATCAATGAAGATTTTATAGATAACATGAAATAGTAACTATTCTAGGCATAAAAATAAAGTTTAAAATAAAACACAACAAAAAAGACTTCTAAAAAGAAGCCTTTTTTTATTTTATCCAGAACCAAAATTATAAAACTCTTTGTTCTTTTACTTTATCGTTTACGTCTACTTCATAATTTTTACCGATAAGATTTGCTCTGAAGAAATCGTCATAATTTTTGCCGATTGATGTGAAGTTTTCTCTTACGTTTGCAAAATCTTTTTTAGATAAAATTTTGTTTGATAAAAGAATTTTATAGTCCTTATTCATATCAATTGCTTCAAATTCGCCTGTTTTTTGGTTTCTACATTTAACGGCATCTGCAAAAGTTTTGTCGCTCTTACCGTTTTGAATATCTTCAATCATACTTCTATTAACTTGGAAGTCTGACCATTGAATTAATGTATTTCTTGTTGGTGCTTCTAAGTTTGATTTAACATTCTTAGAAATGATTTCAACCATATCAGAACCTTTTACAGTTCCAACATTCAAGTTTTGTGATTCAACATCAATACCGTCAAAGATTTTTAACAAGTTCAAGTTTGTTGAACCTTCTTTAATTCCACCTCTTACGTAAGAAGATTGAAGTGCAACTGATGACAAATCAGGAATTTCTTTTTGTGCTTCTTCCATAACTGATGAAGTCAAGAAATTTGTCAATTCTGTGTTTGCGTATCTAATCTTATCTGAATATTCTAACTCTGATGCACCTTTCATTTTTACCAAAGGTTTTACGTCTTCTTCAAAGTTTTTATCCAAAAATGCTTTAACATCTTTGTTTTCAGCATAATTTTCAGTTACGAACATATTAAATCCGACATCTTCCAAATCGCCGTCATCATTGAATTTGAAGTTTACAGATTTGATAATTTCATTATCTTTACCCAATGAATTAATCATTGTTTTACCGTCAGTTGCGTTATCTCTTGTGTGGTCATGACCGTTTAAAATAACGTTAATGTTTGGAACATTATTTTCAATCATTTTTGAAATAGGTGCACCCATGTGAGAAAGCAATACTACAGCACCTTTCGGATGTTTTTCTTTGAAAGTTTGAACTTGTTTATTCAAAACTTCAAAAGTTTTTTGCAAGTCGTTTTCTGTAATTTGAGTATCTTTTTTGTTGTTATTATCGTAAAGTTCAGTTTTTGTTAATTTACCTTTTAAACTTGGAATTGTAACACCCATGAATAAAACATCGTGTTTCAAGTTAGGGTTTTTATCATCTTGAACCTCGTAAACCTTAGACGTTACAATATTAGGGTGGTCTTTCATCAAACCTGAAACAAGAGGAGATTTTTCCAAATCGACATTTGTTACAAGAGTTTTAACCGGTTCATCTTTTAATTTGCCATACAAAAATTCGTCGCCACCGTCGTAGCAATGGTTTCCTGGAGCATATACCGTATCAAAATTATTTTTAACAATGTTTTTAACTGTATTTACAACTTTATTTAAAAAATTTGCTTGAATATCGCCGTTAGAAAGTTCAGGTTTTGTCATGTAACCTTTTTTCTTAGGGTTCATAAAGAAATCACCAGCAATAGCGAACATATTTAAAGTGCTTTTTTCGTCTGCCTTTTTAAAAATGTCCCCTTTATTTTGTTCAATAGTTCCTACAAGTTGGGGTAAATTGTGTACATTACCATGGTTATCCGACATAGCCACAATGTTGACCTGTGCGGCTTTAAACCCGATTTGCGGAATAGAAAAATTTGTTAATTTCACCGTTCACACCTTTACTATAAATATATTAAAACAAAACGCACTAAAAAATTGCCTCATATTCAATGACAACTTGTATTGTGGAAAAAATTTGTTTTTAGGAATAAATTGTTTTTGATTAGGCTTTAATATCACTAATAATCAGAATTTTTCAATATTTAATTTTAAATATAACCCACTTGGCTAATAGTCATCTATACACTTGGTATTATAAAATGGATAAGTAAAATAATGCAAAATTGTTTATTTTGAGTATTGAGAAGATAAATCTAAGATAAGGACTGGGCAATGAGCGATAAGATTTCGGCATACATTGTTGAAGATTATATGTTAGCAAGAATAACCTTTGAACAAGTATTGAAGCAATATGATGATATTGAGATAAAAAACTCTTTTGAATCAGGGGAAGACTGCATTAGTGCATTGGAAAAAGAACTTGTTCAAGTCGTTGTAATGGATATTGGACTTCCATACATGACAGGTATTGAAGCCACAAAAATTATCAAAGAAAAATTTCCAAGCGTAAAAGTTATTATGCTAACTTCTCATGATAAACAAGATGAAATTGTATCTAGTTTCGCATCTGGAGCAAATGGTTACGCACTAAAAGATATTTCTATGAACAAATTGCACGATGCTATTGTAACCGTTGCAAGTGGTTCGCTTTGGGTTGCACCTCAAATTGCAAATGTTATTCAAAAATTATTTTTCAACTTAGACCCAACTCCAAAGCACGATTTTAAATTAACGGAAAGAGAAAAAGAAGTTTTAGGATTACTTACTCAAGGACTTTCAAACAGTGAAATTGCAAATCGAATAATAGTAAGTACTCACACAGTTAAAGCACACGTTGCAAACATTTTATCTAAACTGTCGGTTTCTGATAGAGTTCAGGCGGCAGTAAAAGCAATAAAGTATAATTTATAAAAAAAATTTAAGGTACACACTAAGAGGATTTTTAAATGGTAAATGAAAAAAAAATTCTATACTCTATTCTTGATGGAATGCCAATGTCTGTCTATCTAAAGGATTTGACAGGCAAGATAATCTATTTAAATAAATTTGCTAAGGAATTTTTAGGTTTAACACTATCGACAAAAAGTTACGAAAACGAATTTTCTAAAGCAAATATTAACAAAATCAAAGAAACTGACGAAAAAGTTATTAAGGAAAAATGTTCTATTGAACTTGAAGAATTGGTTAAATTTAAAAACAATGATTCAAGATGGTATAACATTAATAAGTATCCTATTTACGACAACAATGACGAAATGAGTGGTATTTGTGTAATCGCAAGAGATGTTGAACTTGAGAAAAAGGCTCAAGAAGAAAGAGAAACATATATTGCAACACTTACTCACGATTTACAAAATCCTACATTGGCACAAATTAATGCCTTAAATTTACTTTTAGAAGAAAATTTAGGAACATTAAACGAGGCTCAAAAAAATATTCTTAACTTAACAAAAGATTCTTGCACTTATATGCTGGAAATGTTGTTAAGTTTACTTGATACATACAAATTTGAAAACGGTGATTATGCGTTGGATTTAGCACCTTGTAATTTTGTATCATTAATCAATGATACTTGTGAAAGATACAAACATTTACTAAAAGATAAAAATATAACTATTGAAAAAAACTTTGATAAAGTTCAAGGGTTTCTTTCAGATGACCAATTTTTAAGACGAGCTTTAAACAATCTTTGCAGATTTTCAATAAATTATTCTTTCAAGAATACAACCATCAAATTAGACTTGAAGAAAACAAAAAAAACTATAAAATTTCAAATAAGAGGAGAGGGTTATCATATACCACCAAAGACTTTAAATACGCTATTTGACAAATATACAACACATTTTTCAAAATATAATACCGTTGGTGTTGATATTTGTTTGTATCATTCAAGACAAATAGTTTCTGCTTTGGGTGGAAAAGTTTCTATAAGTAGTAAGGATAATATCAATACAATAAATTTGATGTTACCATTGAATTTAAAAAAAGAAAATTAACTCTAAAAAATTAATGGGGAAATTCTTTTTGAAATTTACAGACATCTAAACAAAGGGGATTTAATGAAAATAAGAAATTTGGGAATATTTTTAAGTTTTTTGGCAATAATGCTGTTCGTCTTTGTAGCATTAACAACAGATATCATTCTACCAAAAACTGTTATCCCTATTCATGATGGTATAACTATTTTGCTTGTATTTTCACTTTTTGTAATGTACTTGATGTACGCAAATTTATCTGATACAAAAAATATGAAAGAAAAAGTTGATTTAAAAAATCTTCAATTAGAAACCATTTTTAACAACGTAGATTTAACATTGTTTTTAAGAGATGTTGATGGAAAAATTTTGGCAGTAAACCATGGAAACGGGGAACTTTTAGGTTATTCAGCAGATGAAATGGTTGGACGAAACATCAAGGATTTAATAAAAGATAAAGAAATTACGGAAACTACGGATAAAGAGGTTCTTGAGAAGAAAGTCGTTGTAAAATATTCTTATTTTGTAGAATCTAATAAAGGTGTTGCAAAACATATTAAGGTTGCAAAATTTCCTATTCTTGAAAAAGGTAATGTAACCAAAATTATTGAATGTTATGTAGATAACACTTTTGAATACAAGGTTGAACAAAGAAAAAATGAATTTATTGAAACTTTAACTCACGACTTAAAAACTCCAACTACAACACAAATTAAAGCGTTGGAATTGCTTTTGCAAGGTTTATTTGGAGAATTAACAGAACAACAAAAAGAAGTTGTAAACCAAATAAAAAGTTCTTGTATTTATATGAATGATTTAATTTTCACTATTTTGGATACATATATTTTAGAAAATGGAAGAATTAAATTAAATAATGCATGGATTGACTTGTCATCAGTAGTTAATGATGTTACTAATGAACTAAACTGGTATGCAAAGGAAAAGAGTAAAACTTTCTCTTTTGAAGTATGTGAAAATTCAAAACATATTCGTGCAGATAGATTACAATTAAAACGTGTTATTTTTAATATTATTTCAAATGCAATCAAATATGGAACTCCAAATACCGAAATTAAAATAAGTTTAAAAGATTTTTCAGAAGATGTAATAGATTTCGAAGTTAGAAATCATTCAGAATTTTTGACAAATGATGATATGGCAAATATTTTTGATAAATATAAGACAAAATCAAACTCTAAGATAACAAAAGTAAGCACAGGCTTGGGCTTGTATTTATCTAAACAAATTATCGAACAGCACCACGGCGAAATATATGCAAAATGCGTGGATAATGAATGTATTTTTGGCTTTAAATTACCAAAAAATCCAAAAAACTTGATATCTTAAAATAGTACTTATAAAATCCTGCATGTCGTTTTGCCAAAAACACTGTTTGGTGGAGTTCTCGCAAATTTTAAGTTCATAATAAAAGACCGAATAACGAAGTTATCCGGTCTTTTATGGTGGGCGTTGAGAGGCTCGAACTCCCGACATCTTCCTTGTAAGGGAAGCGCT
>CAVFCO010000136.1:0-2098 GCA_963620955.1 Alistipes senegalensis
ATGTCTTTAGAACTAATTGATGGAACGCCGGCTGTTGCGTTTTCTATTCTTTTTGTTGATGTTCTGAAACTAGATAAACCTACACGCATAGTTTCATCGTTTCTCATAGCCATCATTTCTTTAAACATATTCAAAAGTCCCATTATAACCTCCCTTTTGTTTCTTCTAGTATAAGGGGAGAGTTTTTAAATTTTATCGTACAAAAATACTATTTTTAGGCTTTTTTAAAAATCCTGTTATGCTATAATTTTTTTATGCAAGATGACAAAAAAGATTTTAATAGTGCGGTTGCTTTGTGTGAAAAAGATTTTTCGCACGAAGAACTTGTTTCTCTTTTAAAAAATGGAACCGTTATTGAACGTCAATATGGTGCATTAAATCTTGATTGCGTGAAAAACGAAGACGAGGCAAAAATTTTATTATCAAATTTGGTTGGAGTTGACGGCAAAATTAGAGAGGCGGTTGCTCTAAAAATTTTTGAATTAACAAAAAAATCGCCAGATTTATTTTTAGCAAAAGAAAATTTTGAAACTTTTTCTAACGCAACAATTGATATTGACGGAAATGTTTGCAGATTGGCAATTGCATCGGCTTGTAATTTAAAGAATAATGAAGATTTTTCAATATATTATGCAGAAAGTATGATTAAAATTATTGAAACGGCACTTGATGAAATTTCAAAATTCACTTTTAGGGATAAGAAATATAAGATAAATAAACAAATTTTCAAAATTTATTGGTGCTTGGAAGCCCTAATTGATTTTTATCCGTTCGTAAAAGAAAATGAACTTCAAGAAGTTTTAGAAAAATGCTCAAATTTGCAAGAATACACTGTTAGAGAAAAATGTGCAAAAATACTTTGCCATTGCAGATTGAATTCTGATATGCAAATTCTGTTTGATAAATTGAAAAATGATGAAAACTACTATGTCCGTAGCGTTTTTGAGGAAAATTCAAATAATTAAGAATTAATTAAGAATTGATTAATTTGCTTGCACGTCATGTATGTTTGGTTTATAAATGTAGTGTTAACTATACATATATCAGAAGGAGATAAAGAATATGGTAAACGTAGCAATTAACGGCTTCGGTAGAATCGGCCGTAACACATTAAGAGCAGCAATTAAAGAAGGCATTTTTGATAAAATCAATTATGTTGCTATCAATGACCCTGGTTTAAAACCAGAAGATGCTGCACGTATTTTTAAATATGACTCAGTTATGGGTAAATTTGATGGTACAGTAGAAGCATACGAAGAAGGTATCATTGTTAATGGTAAAAAAATCAAATTCTTCGCTGAAAAAGATCCATCTCAATTACCATGGAAAGAATTAAACGTAGAAGTTGTTGTTGAATCAACAGGTTTCTTCACAGATGCAACAAAAGCACACGCTCACATCGATGCAGGTGCTAAAAAAGTTATCATCTCTGCTCCAGCAACAAACGAAGACAAAACAATCGTTTTAGGCGTAAATGATAAAGAATACGATCCAGCAAAACATAACGTAATTTCAATGGCATCTTGCACAACTAACTGCTTAGCACCAGTTGCTAAAGTTATTGATGAAAAATTCGGTATCGTTAAAGGTTTGATGACAACAGTTCACTCATACACAGGCGACCAAAGAATCTTAGATGCTGGTCACAAAGACCCTCGTAGAGCAAGAGCAGGTGCTTTAAACATCGTTCCTACAAAAACAGGTGCTGCAAAAGCAGTTGCTTTAGTATTACCTCAATTAAAAGGTAAATTGGACGGTTTCGCAATGCGTGTTCCTACTCCAGACGTTTCATTAGTAGACGTTGTATTCGAACTTTCTAAAGACGTAACAGTTGAAGAAGTTAACGCAGCATTAAAAGAAGGTGCTGATGGACACGTTCTTTGCTACACAGAAGAACCTCTAGTATCTTCTGACTATGTTGGTACACCTCAATCATCAACAGTTGATGCTTTATTAACTCGTGTAATGGGTGGTAACCAAGTTAAAATTATTTCTTGGTATGATAACGAATGCGGTTATTCAACAAGACTTGCAGAAACTACATTGATGGTTGCTGAAAAATTATAATTTTTGAAAAATTGATTAAATTATAATAAAT
>CAVFCO010000137.1:0-2600 GCA_963620955.1 Alistipes senegalensis
GAATAATGCTATTGAATGTGCAAAAGAACTTGGTTCATCTGAAGTTACACCAACTCACTTGGTTCTTGGTATTTTAAAATCAAAAAAAGGTATTGCTTATAACATATTTAAACAATTACAAGTTTCAGATAGTTTACTTGAAAGAGAAATTGTAAGACCTATTGAAAATCAAATGCCAGAAGCATTAACAATAATGAAATTGGCAAAAGAAGAAGCAAAACGAATCGGCAGAAACACTGTCGGAACTGAAATGTTCTTGCTGGGAATCATTGCAGAGGGCAACGGCATTGGATATAGAGTTTTGAACGAACTTGAAATCAATTTAAAAGATGCAAGAAAAACAGTTGAAGATATTATTGGCTACGGTGATGATTACTTTGAAACAGAAATCACATTCACAGACCGTGCAAAAAAAGTTTTAGAAATTGCTTGGCAATTAGCAAAGAAAAGAAATGAACCGAAAATTGCCTCAGCCCACCTTTTATACGCAATTACAACCGTTCCTGAATGTATTGCGATGAAAGTACTTGAACAACTTGGTGCTGACGTTGTAGAAATAAAACAAGGTATTCTTTTGGAAAAACAAAGAAGTGAACAATAAAATTGAAAATTTCATAAACCAATATGACCTTTCGGCAAAAGATAAAGTAATTGCAGTGGGGTTTTCAGGCGGTTTTGACTCAATGTGTTTACTTCATATTGTGAACGAATTATCTAAAAAATACGGTTTTAAAGTGGTAGCATGCCATTTAAACCATAATTGGCGAGGAGAAGAATCTTTAGCAGAAGCAAAAAATTGCAAAAATTTTTGTAATAAGAATAATATTGAATTTTATACAGAAACCCTTGATGCAAACGAAAAGCACACAGAAACAAGAGCAAGAGAACTTCGATATGAATTTTTCAATCGAGTTATTGAAAAATTTAACGCAGATGCACTATTTACCGCTCATACCAAAAGCGATACCGCAGAAACATTGATTTATAGAGTAACAAAAGGTACTGGCATTAAAGGATTACAAGGTATTGCTCCAAAATTAGGCAAAATTTATCGTCCAATGCTTGATATTTCAAGGAATGAGGTTGAAGAATATTGCAAAGAACACAAATTGAATGCAAATTTCGATAGTTCAAATAACAACAATGACTATGCGAGAAACTTCATCAGAAACAAGGTTTTGCCATTGCTGAAAGAAATTAATCCGCAAATAGAAAAATCGTTAAATTCACTTTCTATATTGGCTTTTGAAGAAGAACAAATCGTTAAAGAATACATAAACTCACTAAATATTTACGACGGCGACAAAATTAAGACAGAAGTATTTAAAAATTTATCGAAAAACGTTCAAAAAAGAGTTATTTATGAGATTTTTGTAAAATATGATTTTGAATATACTCAAGAAAAAATCGAAAACGCATTAAATTTCATTAATGAAAATATTAATTCAAAATCAGGCAAAAAATTCTCAATTACAAACGGATACTGGCTATTTGTAAGTCAAAAATATATTGATGTAATAGAAAGTATACAAAAAGATTTAACAAGCATTAAAATCAATTCTGAGGGCAAATATAGATTTGGTGAATATGAATTTTCAATTCAAAAATGCGAAGAAACTCCTAAAAAATTTCCAAAAGATAAAGAATTTAAAGCCTTTGTTGAAATCAACGAACCAATAGATTTTACGCTAAGAACAAGAAAAGACGGGGATAGAATCACTCCTCTTGGACAAAATTCGTTGATAAAATTCAAAAAATATTTGATTAATAAAAATATTCCACAACATGAAAAAGACTCAATTATTTTGCTTTGTAAAGATAGCGAAATTCTTTGGGCAAGCGGATTAGGAATAAATAACAAGATAAAAGTTGTAAACAAATGCACACATGTGCTAACATTAAAGAATATAGATAAAAAATAAGGTGGTAACAATGCTGGAAATGATAACAGAAAACGACTTAAAGGTCTTAATAACAGAAGATGAATTGCAAAACGCAATCAAAAAACTAGGTGAAGAACTTAACCAATTTTATGGAAACGAAGAATTATACGTAGTTTGCGTACTAAAAGGTTCTGTAATGTTCACAGTTGACCTAGTTAAACATTTAAAAATGCCTTTAAATATGAACTTCATTAGACTTTCAAGTTATGGCTCAGGATTTACATCTTCAGGAAAAGTGAACGCTGTTGACATTTCACTTCCGGATTTGAACGATAAAAACGTAATTATCGTTGAAGATATTATTGATACAGGTTTGACAGCAAAATTCTTAATCGATTTTATGCACTTGAACTTCAAGACAAAATCATTAAAATTCTGCTCACTTTTAGACAAACGAGAAACAAGAAAAGTAGACATCGAGCCGGATTACTATTGTTTCCAAATCGGAAATCAATTTGTTGTAGGCTACGGACTTGATTATGACGGATTTTACAGAAATCTTCCATATATCGGCTACTTAGAAACTTAATCATGAAAAACATTTCTGATGAAAATTTAATACAAAAAATTCCGCAACTATTTTCTGTTGATATAACAATGAATAATTGCGAAGTTTTTTTTGAAAAAATTAAAAATATTGTCCGTTTTGAGCATTAT
>CAVFCO010000138.1:0-3189 GCA_963620955.1 Alistipes senegalensis
GTAACGAAAGAGTTACAATTACTAAATTAAAATTAGTAAAAGTTGATTCAGAAAATTCTTTAATCTTAATCAAAGGTTCAGTACCTGGTTCAGAAGGTAAATTAGTAACAATCGTTCCTTCAAGAACAAAATGGAACTAATTTATAACAGGTTACATTAGAAAATAATACAATATAAGGACATATAAAAATGGCAAAAGCAAAAACACAAGAAAAAGAAATATTGAGCACATCAGGTGAAAAACTTGGTGCTATCTCATTAAACGAAAGCGTTTTTGGCGTTGAACCAAACTTACACGTAATGCACTTAGCATTAAGACGTCAGTTGAACAACGCAAGACAAGGTTCTGCTTGTGCTAAAACAAGAGCAGAAGTAAGAGGCGGCGGACGCAAACCTTGGAAACAAAAAGGTACTGGTAGAGCAAGAGCAGGTTCATTGAGATCTCCATTATTCGCTGGTGGTGGTGTTTCATTCGGACCAAAACCAAGAGATTACTCTTTCTCAATGCCACAAAAAGCAAGACAACTTGCATTAAAATCAGCATTGTCAGCAAGAAGCGAACAATTAGTAGTTGTAAAAGACTTAGCAATTGCTGAACCAAAAACAAAATTAATGATGTCTGTATTAGACTCATTAAAAGTAGCAGGTAAAATTTTAATCATCGCTGATGTTAAAGCCGCTGAAAACAACAACTTAGAATTAGCAGCAAGAAACATTCCAAGCGTAAAATTATTATTACCATCAAATCTAAATGTAAAAGACTTGTTAGAAGCAGATAATGTAGTAATTACAGAATCAGCAGTTAACGAAATCACTGAAAGGTTACAATAATGAGTACTTCAAGAACAAATACAGAAAAATTATACGATATAATCAAAAAACCATTGATTACAGAAAAATCATACAAAGCAATGCAAGATGGTCAATATACTTTTGAAGTTAACATGGATGCTACAAAAATTGAAATTGCTCAAGCAATAGAAATGGCATTCCCTGGAAGAAAAGTTAAAAAAGTAAGAACAGTTTACATGCCATCACACGCAAAAAGAATGGGTTACAAATTTGGTAGAACAGATTCTTCTAAAAAAGCAATCGTAACTATCGAAGGCGATCCAATCAAAGAACTTGTTGAAATATAATAAATAAAGGACAGAAATAAAATGGGTATCAGAAAAATTAATCCGACATCTCCGGGACAAAGAGGTATGACAAAAAGTGATTATCAAGATATTACAACATCAACTCCTGAAAAATCACTTTTAAAACCATTAAGAAAAACTGCTGGTCGTAACAACACTGGTAGAATCACTTGCCGTCATAAAGGTGGCGGTGTAAAACAACACTACAGAATCATCGATTTCAAAAGAGAAAAATTCGGTGTTCCTGCAACAGTTAAAACAATCGAATACGATCCAAACAGAAATGTTAGAATTTCATTAGTATTCTATGCTGATGGTGAAAAAAGATATATCTTAACACCAGACGGATTGAATGTTGGTGATGTAATCGTATCTGGTCCAGAAGCACCAATTCAAAACGGTAATGCTTTACCATTAGAATTGATTCCTCTAGGTACTATTATTCACAACATTGAATTAGAACCAGGCAGAGGTGCAAAAATGGTTCGTTCTGCTGGTAACTCAGCACAATTAATGGCTAAAGAAGGTAACTACGTTACAATCAAATTACCTTCAGGCGAAATGAGAATGGTAAGAAAAGAATGCATGGCAACAATCGGTGCTTTAGGCAATTCAGAATTCAAAAACATTCACATTGGTAAAGCCGGCAGAAAACGTTATATGGGTATCAAACCAACAGTGCGTGGTGTTACAATGAACCCTTGCGATCACCCTCACGGTGGTGGTGAAGGTAAAACAGGTCCAGGCGGAAATCCTAAAACACCTTGGGGTAAACCTGCACTTGGTTTCAAAACTAGAAAATCTACTAAGGCTTCTAATAAGTTAATTGTAAAACGTAGAACAAAATAGTTAGATAAACAATAAATTAAAAGGAGAATAAATTAATGGCACGTTCATTAAAAAAAGGAGCATATATCGAAGAAGCATTAGCAAAGAAAATTGCTAAGATGAATGAAAATTCAGAAAAGAAAGTTATCAAAACTTGGTCTAGAGCTTCAATGATTAGCCCTGATATGTTAGGACACACAATTGCTGTACATAACGGAAAAACTCACGTTCCAGTATATGTAACAGAACAAATGATTGGTCATAAACTTGGTGAATTTGCACCAACAAGACTATTCAGAGGTCATGCTGCTGATAAAACAGCAAAAAAATAAATTAAGTAGAAACAACTTTAATTAAAAGGATAAAAAAATGGAAGCTAAAGCAAAACAAACAGATATTAAAATGACTGCTCGTAAACTTCGCAGAGTAATCAACGAAGTTCGTGGCAAAAATGTCATTGAAGCACAAGACTTGTTACGTTTTATGCCATACTTTGCAGCAAGAGTAGTTGAAAAAAACTTAAAGGCTGCTGTGGCAAATGCTAAAGAACAATTCGGAGTAAATGCTGAACAATTAAAAATTTCAGAAATATTTGCAGACGAAAGTGTTACATACAAAAGAGCAAGACCTAGAGCACAAGGTCGTATGTACTCAAGATTGAAACGTACATCTCATTTGACATTAAAAGTTAGCGATACAGTAAAATAGGAATTAGATAATATGGGACAAAAAACACATCCAACCGGATTTAGAGTAGGCGTAATTAAACCTTGGGTTAGTTCATGGTACGCTAAAATAAAAGAATACGGACAATTTGTAGCAGAAGATGCAAAAATTAGAAAATTCATTAAGAAAAAATTATACGCAGCAGGCGTATCAAGAATTTTAATTGCAAGAAAAGCACAAAACACAACAATCACAGTTGTAACAGCAAAACCTGGTATTGTTGTTGGAAGAAACGGTCAAGGTATTGAAGAATTAAAACAAGAAGTTTCTAAATACATCAACCGTCAAGTAATATTAAACGTAGTTGAAGTAGCAAGAATCAATGCAGACGCTCAACTAGTATCTGAAGCAATCGCTCAACAATTAGAAAAACGTGTTGCCTTCAGAAGAGCAATGAAACAAGCAATGCAAAGAACAATGCGTTCAGGTGCTCAAGGTATTAAAGTTATGGTATCAGGCCGTTTAGGTGGTGCTGAAATCGCTCGTTCAGAATGGG
>CAVFCO010000139.1:0-12625 GCA_963620955.1 Alistipes senegalensis
TTTTACTATACTTGAGGTGTTAGTGTTGCGATTACTTCTTGAACGCACTCATTGAAACTTCAGGGTGGTGGAATACTCGTAGATATTGGGTTTTAGAAACAAGGTTTTAAACAAAAATTTGCAACAAAAAACGGCTATTTTCATAGCCGTTTTTATTGTATTTACAAAAGTGAATTTATTTGTTAATTAACCTCTTGTTGCTTTCTTTTTAGGAGTTGGTTCAACTTCTTTACCAGCATTTACGTCAACCATTTTTTTAAGAACATCGCCGATGTATCCTAATTCAACAATTGCATCATCTTTTTGTTTTTGAGCAGATGTTTTCTTTTCATCTTCTGGTAATTTATTTGCAACTTTTTCAACTGTTACGTTTTTGCCTGCTTTCATATCAAGCAATGCTTTCAATTGAGAACCAATGTAGTTTAATTCTAATAATAGATTTTCATTTTGTTTTTCATCGACTGAAGCATAAGCACCGCCTTTGCGTCCGCCTTTTTGCAATTCAACTGGGGTAGTAACTTTTTTTGTTGAAACAACACTTTGTGGTTTTGCTACAGAATTAACTGCATTAATCATCTTAAGTTCTCCTTATTTTTTATTTCTCATTCCTTATCTACTATTTGTGTAGTTAATCGTATCATACAATTTTTTAAAAAGCAAGTGTAAATTTTACATTTGTTTACAGGTGTATATTTTTATAAAAGACAATCGTCCAAAACAACTTTTAACTCGTTGTAATATCCTTGATTAAGGAGTTCGTAAAAACGTTCTGTAGTCCTTGGAGCAAGGTTTTTAACTGTTTCTTTATCTTCATACAATCCCTCAACAAATCTTGCAAAAAGTTCTGTTGGACGTTCGTAGTATTTATTTAATTTATTTATTCTTTGAGAAATTCTTGATTGTTTTTTTTGATAAGATTTTAGACGAATAAATGCAATTACAGAGGGTTTTAGTTCAGGAAAATCTTGTTCGATATTATCAATTGAAAAGATTTTTGTTTTTTGGAACAACCACCCTTTAATTTTAACTCTGTCATATTTCAGCAAATATCTTGCGTTTGATTTTCTCACAATTTTGTCTAGTTCTTTGAACTTTTTAGAACGTTGAAAATTGGGATATTCTTTTTTAACCTCGTTATCCAATTCTTTGATTTTGTTTTTCACAAGTTCTTTATGCTCAGAAAGTCTTTTATGCAAAGAGTTTTTGTCAACAAAATGGGTAACTTCAACCAATTCATTAAAAATTTCTGAAACATCATCTTGGTTAAAAATAACTTCTAGCGAGCCACCTTTTTTTGCGATATTTTTTTCTATTTTTGAATGAACATAATGAGAAAATTCATGCAAAAGTGTTGGGACAATTCTATCTTTCGGTGTATTTTTTGAAATATCAATTCTACCGTCTAAAAAGAACCCCAAATGCCCTCTTGCTTTAGTCGTTGTATTAACTTCAAGCCCCAAGGATTTTATGTATTCGATTAAGTTACTCTCTGTAATCATAATTTATAAATTTGTTTCGTGAGCAATCCAACCCAAATAATCTTCTGAACCGACAATTACTGGCAAACCAATAATTTCAGGAACATTATAAGAATGCAAAGCCTTAATAACCGCTTCAATTTTATCAAACAAATCACGTCTTGTTTTAATAATCAAAAGCATTTCATTTTCTGCACAAAGTTCACCGTTCCAAGAAAATACAGAGTGAACTTTTTCAACAGTACTCACGCACGCACACAATTGTTCTGACACGAGTGCGTTTGAAATCTTTTTTGCATCGTCTTTGTTTGGTACTGTACAGAAAATAACTATTGCGTCCATATTATTCCTCATCTACGTAAGAAGTAAGTCTTTCAATACTTTTGTTCAAACGTGTTAATTGTTTATCAATATCTGTAAGTTTTTTAGACATATTTGAAGAATCGCTATTACCTTGAATTGCAAGTAATTCGTCAAGTTTTTCTTCCAATGCTTCAATACGTTGTTGTTGTTTTGCAAATTTTGTATCTAATTCGTCTAAAACCGCTTCATTTGATGGCATTGCTTTTTTCAATTTGTTCAAAGTTTCAGATACATCTGTAAGTTTTTCATCTGCACTATCTGCCCAAATCGAAAGTTTAGCAACTGATTCAACGGTATTATTTTGTTGTTTTGCGTTGTCATCAACTTTTGATTTGATATTGTCTAATGCTTGAGTAATTTCAGTATAATCAAGTTTTTTCAAACCTTCATACAAGTCTGAAATTGTATTTTTGAACGATAAAATTGAAGTATTCAAAGCATTTGCAGATTCATCAGATGCAAGTAACAATTTGTTTGTTCTAGAACTGATACTTACAACATCAGATGTAATGCGTTCAATATCAACTTTCATTTTGAAGATATCGTCTTGGCTGATATTAAATTTCATACTATCAACTTGACGAACAATTTCATTTACGTAATCTGCAATTTCTTTTAATGAATTTGTTTCAACAACTTTTTTAATATCGTCTAAAGCAAGTCTTAATCGAGCGATATCAGATTCAACGTCTTGCATTGAATAACTATAACCACCGCTATCTTCAGTTGAGCCAACACGTAATTGGTTAAGTTGTTGTTTCATTAGTTCAACTTGTTCGTGCAATGCAGTCGGAACATTGTCGATTTTTTCTGAAATTCCGTCTACTTTTTCTGAAACGGCATCAAGTTTTTTAACATTTTCTTCAATATCTTTGTATTCCAAAGGTTTTAAAGAATCTATTGCGTGTTTAATTGTTTTAACTTCTTGATTTACGGCTTCGTTAGTTGCAATTGCCTCTAAAATTGCTTGAGCCTTTTCATCTACGAAATCTTTAATTTCTTCACCCTCAACAACGAATGAAAGTTGTTCAAATACATTCAAAACGTGTTTCATAATCGCTGTTTTTGCAGTGTTTAAATCATTTTTGAACGCATTAAATTCATTTTTAACATCTTCCGTGAAGATATCAAGAGTTGAGTAGTTTTTAGAGAACACATTCAATTTTTGGTCTAAGCCATTGATTACAGTTCTCAATTGTTCTTGAACTTCAATCATGCCTGAAAGTTTTGGAATTTTTTGTAACTCGTCAAGACAATCTAAGTTTTTCAATTTGTCTAAAAGAGTCAATTTATTCAAGGCATTCAACTTATCAACACTGATAATTTCAGACAATTTTGATAATTGCTCAATACCTTTCATTTTATTAATATCTTCTAATGAAGCCAAAGTTTCTAAGATATTAATAGTATTCAAGAACTTTTGTTGGTCTTTAACTGTGTTTCTAATTTCTTGTAACGACTTGTCAATTTCGAATTTAACATCGTCGTTTAGGGCGATTAAATCCATTTTTTGGCTAATAACTTTCAAGTCTTTGCCCATTTCGTCATCGTTTTTGAAATCCCACATTGCTTGTTTTACAGAATTAATTTCATTAACAATTTGAGATTTATATTCTTCAAGCAATACTTGAACGTTTGAAATAGGTTCGCCGTCATTATCTTGAACAGTAATATTATTTGCTTTTGTTTGAACATTAGAAAGCATTTGAGCAATATCTGCCTTTAATGATTCAAAATCAACTTGAACATTGTTTTCAGACATCGCTCTTGCAATTTTTGAATCAATATTTTCAGATGTAAATCTTACTAAATTTGCAAGTTCGCTCAAATTTGTTGTAAAGTCAACGATAATGCTTTTTTCTTCATCGCCTAAACCAGCAATTTTTTCTTCTGTTACGGCACTTGAAGAAATCTTAGCATTCAAAACTTCATCATTAACTTTTGCAATACTGTCAAACAATTCATTCAATTGGCTTTTGATTGAATTTAATTGTTCTTTATCGTTTAAAGTTTCAATTTTTGAAAGAATTTCATCTTGTTTAGATTTAACCTCTTCAAATTTTGGGATAACCGCTTCATCAATGTGTTTGTGAATGTTTTCAAATCTTTCACTTAAATCATTGCGTAGTTCAACAACTTTTGAATCCAATAATTCAGTTAAACCATCTATTGAACTGCAAACATTTTCAGAAGATTCTCCCTCAGCATTTTCTGTCGAAACTGATGGCATTAAAGATTTTGTTTGTGTTAACAAGTCTTTAATTTCTTTTAATGAATCTGCCAAAGCACCTTTAACGGCTTGTTCCATATTGTTAATACGATTTTCAACAGAACCAAAGCCGGTAAAAATGTTATTCAAAATAGGACGTGCTTCTTCTGATACAGATTCGTCCATTAATTTTTCCATACCAATTTTGTATGCGTCCATTTGGTCTTTCAAAATCGTTGCAACATTTTGAAAATCTACATCAACAAAAGACAATACCGCATTTTTAATCGGTTCAAAATCGTCCAAAATCTTTTCTGAACGATTATATAAATTTTCCATAAAATCAGTTGACATAAAGTTCAACTGGTCTTTAATTTTGTTTAATTTACCCTCTAATTTTAAAACGGCATCATCAGATACACCTTGTAAAGCGTCGTTAGATACAGAAGATTGTTCTGTTTGAGTTGAAGTTGGGCTATTTGTGCTTACTTGAACTTTCAAATCAGAGATTGTCAAAATTAAGTCTTGCATTGTATGTTGAACTTCATCAAAACCCTCTTTGATACCTGCAAGCACAACTGGTTGATCGCTAATTGAACTTAAAACGTTCATAACAGAATCAAATCTTGAAGAAATTCCGTTGCAAACACTGTTAAATCTTTCGTTTTGTCCTTTTGAAGAATCTTTGAAATCAGCAAAGGCTTTGTTTAATTCACCTTTAAGAGCATTGAATTCAAAAGCAAAATTGTTCATCTTGATATCGGCAGACTCGCAATCTTCTTTAATTCCGCCCATATAAGCCATTATGTTATCTTGTAACGAGTGTAATGCAACATCAAAATCGCCTGCAACTCTGCCAACAATTGTTTCTAAATTAGTAATTTTTGATACGATTTCATCGTTATTTGAAACGAAATCTTTAACATCGTAAACAACTTCTTTCAAGTTTTTGATTTCACCAATAAGTCCCTCTTTAATAGGACTTACAAGGCTTTCCACATCATCTTGTAAAAATTTAAGTTTGTCAGAAATTGTTGATAAATCTCTGATACATTGTTCAACAAATGCTCTTTGACCTTCTTCTGAAGCCATATATCCTTGACGAATTGTGTCTGGTAAATATGTAACAATTTCTCTTGTTTTATCTGCTAATTCTAATAATGTGTCAATTCTACCTGAAACTTTGTCTGAATTTCTATCAGAATTTTCAACGATTGAACCTTTTACTTGGTCAACTTTTTCAATTAACAAATTCAAATTATTTTTAATAGGTTCAATACCTGAATTTGCAATAGCATCAGCAATTCCAGACTTAACATTTCGTCCAGTATCGTCAATTAAAGTTCTTAAACTTTCGAAAGATGTTTTCAAATCTAAATCTTCAATTAATTTTGCTAAAGATTTGAATTCTGAATTTGTATCAATCAAATCGCCACGCATAACATTTGTTGTTTCAATTACGTCGTAAACAAGTTTTGATAATTCAGATTTGAATACTTCAAAATCTTCTTCAGTCAAAATTTTAGTAACAATCGCAGAAAGTTTATCCAATTGAACTAACAATGAACGTTGGCTTTGTTCGTTTGCATCAGTCAATGCACCTTTTAATGTTGTAATAAGTTCAATTGACCCCTCAACTTTTCTAACTAAACCATCAAAATCACTTTGACCTGCCAAAGCCTTAATATTTGCATTGATTTTTGTATTTTGAGAAACAACTTCTTCAATTGCATCACTCATTTTGTTTTGTTTTTGGTCAACAACTTGAACCGCTGTCATAATTGTATCTGAAGTGTTTTTTACATCTGTTAATGCATTCAACATCTTCATAACTTCAGCAGTTGGGTCAAGTTTTGAAACATGCTCAAGCATGGTTTCAAAGTTGTTATTTACATTCAAAATGATGCTTTCAAACCCGTTATTAAATTTTTCAAGGTCTGATTTGATTGAATTTACGCTCTTGATAATATCTCTTTTGTCGGTATCATCAGTTCTCAACGCCTCAATTCTTAAAGTAATTTCGTTAAGAATATCTCCTTGAGCCATTACTTGTTTTGAAAAGACTGTTAAATTTGTTGATAAAACATCAAACAATTCTTTAATTTGGGGTACTGTAACTAAATCATTATTATTTTTTACGACTTCTTTTATTGCAGTTTCTAATTCAGTGAATTTAACTGTTACGTATGAATATTTATCAGAAATACTGTGTTTTAAATCGGCAATCAATTCTAACATTTCTTCATCATCTAAAGATGAAGAAATTGTGTCTAATTTCACAACCAAATTATTTAATGCACGGCTTGTATCACCTATGTTTAAGGCATTTTGAGTTTTTATAGAATCTAAAGTGTCAGATAATTCTGAAAACTTTTTATTAATCTCGTCAATATTAAATCCGTCTGCCATCCAGTCTTTCCTCGTCGCTTAAAGTGATACGTGAACAATTTCACACAATAATGATATTATTTAAAGTAATTATAACATGAAAAACAAATTTTGACATGAATGTAAAATTCGACTAAAATAATGAGAGAAACTCTCGCTAAATCAACTAAAAGATTGATTGAAAAAAGTTTCCATAGGCTTATCCTAGATTTGCAGACAGAAAAGGATTTAAACATTGAAAAAGAAAGATTTAAAACAAGCAATTAGAGAAAAAGAAATCCAACTTTCAAAACTTGAACAACATATCGACAAATCAAAAACTTGTTCAGAAGTTTACAACAATGTGCTTATGGAAAAAGCCATTCTAAAAAAAGAACTTCAAGATTCAAGCAAAAACCAATTTGCAGAACGAATTAAACAACTTATTCCACGCAAAAAAACTTTAATTTGCGATTATTTTAAAAAGTAATTGATTACATGAGATTATATTTATAAAAAAATGTAAACAGATTTGAAATCTTCTGTTTATATTTTTTTGTGTTTGAATTACTATGTAGATAACAAATAAGGAAAGCAGGGTGAAAATCCCACACTGGTCCGCAGCCGTTACAGTCGGAATGCTTGTTTGTTTTCAACCTCGAGACAGGAACTGGGAATAAGTTTCAGAATAATTTATTACCCCTATTCCGATTTATACAATGGGACTTGCTTTGCTTACGTTAGGTCAAGGTAAAACTGTTGCAATCACAATGTTCACAAAAGGTGGCGACAATTATGGTGAAGTAAAAGCATTTAACAAACTTCAACCTGAATTGAGAAAAAATCTTACTCTAAATCAAGCAGGACTTGACAGAATCGTTTATACTTCAAACCAAACAGAAAATGATAAAATAATTATGCAAAAAGGTTGGGAAGATGCTAAAAAAGTTATAAACGAGGGCAAAACTGACATTGTAATTCTTGATGAAATGAACATAGCAATCGACTTAAATATGGTTGATGAAAAAGATGTTTTAGAAACATTGAAAAATAAACCTGAAAATGTAGAAGTCGTACTTACAGGCAGAAACGCACATCAAAGTCTTATCGATATTGCAGACCTAGTTTCAAATATCCAACCTATAAAACACTACTGGAACAAAGGTGTTCAAGCAAGAGAAGGTATTGAATACTAAAGATAAGTTTTTACGACTTTTAAATCTTCAATTGTAGTGTCAATCTGCTCTTGTGAAGCATATTGCATTAAATATGAAGGGTGGTAAATTGTTATAGCCTCGTAAGTTTTTCCACTAAGTTCTAGTTGGAAAACTTTACCTCTGATTTTGCCCATTGTAACAGATTTTTTGCCAGTCAAACCTTTGTATGCAGTTGCACCACATAAAACGATTAATTTTGGCTGAACAATTTCAACTTCGTCAAATAAAAAATGAACGCAAGCATTAATTTCATCAAAGTCCGGAGTTTTGTTTTTGTTTGGATTATCCTCTTTTGTCGGACGACATTTTACAACATTTGTTATATATAAATCTTTTTCTCTATCAATGCCAACTTGCTCAAGATATTTTGTTAAATTCTTACCGGCACCGCCCACAAAAGGTTTGCACTCTTTAACTTCTTCTCGACCTGGGGCTTCGCCAATGAACATAATTTTAGCATCAGGATTTCCTGTAAAAAATACTTGTTGAGAAGTACAAATTCGACATTTATTACACTTTTTTAACTCGTCATTAATACTATTCAACATCTTTGTCTTCGTCATAAGGTTCGTCCTTGATTTCACTAAATAAACCTACATCGTACTTTTTGCAATAACGTTTAACTTCTTTAACAACAACATTTGAAAGAATAAACAACGCAAACAAGTTAGGTACAGCCATAAATAAGGTTACTGCATCTGATAAATTGATGATACTCTTAAAGTTCATTGCAGAACCGATAACAATACATACGCAATAAATAAATTGGAAGAAACGAGTTTTTATTTTTGAATCTCCAACCAAGAATTGCCAACCCTTTAAACCATAATAAGAACCGCAAAGCATTGTACCCATTACAAAACAACTTGCCATTATAGTTAAAAGAATAGGGAAGAAACTGAATGCAGTAGCAAAAGCCTTTGACGTTAATTCAATACCTGCAATTCCGGTAACTTTCAAATATTCACCTGAAACAACAATAACAAAAGCAGTTGCAACACCAACAATACAAGTATCAACAAACGGTTGAAGCATTGCAATAAAGGCTTGAGCAACTGGTTTGCTTGTTTTTACCGCAGCAAAAGCAGTAGGAGCAGTACCTAAACCGGCTTCATTGGCAAACATTGCACGTCTAAATCCCCATAACATACAAGCAAAAACCCCACCCGCCATTGCTTGAGGATGAAAGGCTTGAGTAATGATAACTTTGAATGTGTGTGGAATATTTTGAATATTTATTATTGAAATAATTAAAATGCTTATTAAATACAACGCACACATAATCGGCGTAACTTTTTCCGTAAACTTACCGATAGATTGAATTCCGCCGATAATTGTAACCCAAGTTATTAGGGCAACAACTAAACCAATAATCCAACTGTTATCAGCAAAAATACTTGCAGTTCCACCAGTAACCTCAGTAATTTGTGTAGTCATAGCATTGATTTGGAATAGATTCCAACCACCAATTACGGCAAGAACACAACAGAATGCGTAAATCTTACCTAAATAAGGTGCAATTTTACCCAAAATAGGACCTTTTAAACCTTTTGAAATGTAATACATCGGACCACCTGAGGTTGAACCGTCAGGATTTACATCACGGAGTTTTACACCTAGAAGTACTTCTGAAAATTTCAAAGCCATTGAGAATAAGCCTGCAATAATCATCCAAAAAATTACCCCAGGACCTCCGATTGAAACGGCTGCAGCAGAACCTGCAACATTACCGATACCGGCTGAAGATGAAATTGTTGCACTTAGGGCTTGGAAAGAAGAAACTTCACCTTTTTTCTTACGTTTTATTATGTCTTTATGCTCAAAACGATGAGAAATAAGCCTTAGAGCATGCTTAAATCCCCAAAAACCAATAAATCTAAGCCTAAAAGTAAAATAGATTCCAGCAAACATAAGTAATGCAATTAATAATTGCACTTCCACACCTTTTATAGTTACTGAATAAAATATAATTGACGAGATTTTATCTGCGATTGGCGATAAAAAGCCGTCGATTGCTGCATCTAAATTCATAAGATAATGATATTACAAAAAAGAGAAGAATATAACAAAGAGTTACAAAAAATTAACCTTATTGAAAAGAAATTTTTTTTGTGCTAGTATGAGGTAACAAAACGAATACAGATGGAGACGTGGCCGAGTTGGCTGAAGGCGGCACCCTGCTAAGGTGTTATATGGAGCAATCTGTATCCAGGGTTCGAATCCCTGCGTCTCCGAATTTCGAAAGAACGGGCGAATGCCCGTTTTTGTTTATGTAAGATTACGCAGAGATGAGAACCACCAATCGAAGATTGGTTTTAGGTTCGAGCGTGAACGAGCAGAGGCTGGAGTGTTTTTGTTGTTGTGATGAAATCACACAAAAAAACACGTAATTGCCGTTTAATGCGAGTGAACAAGACAATCCCTGTATTTTTGAATTTCGAAAAAACGGGCGAATGCCCGTTCTTTTTATGTTGTATAAAATGGAATGTAATATTTGAGATTTAAAAAAGAGTTTTATGCTCTTAGTTTAACTATCGTTGCACCTGCGGTCATGCCTGCACCAAAGCCACAAAGCAATAAGGTTGCAGGTAATTTTAGTTCTCCATTTGCGATTTTTTCTGAAATTACGCACGGTATTGACGTTGCAGACGTATTTCCATATTTTTCAATATTTGTTAGCACTTTTTCATCTGATAAGTTCATTCTTTCTGAAAGTGCTTCTATCATTCTTAAATTCGCTTGATGAGGTACAAAATAGTCAATATCTTCCCACGTCATATCCGCTTTTGAGAACACATTTTCTATCAACAATGGGATTTCTTGCATAACGTATTTATAAACATCTTTTCCCATCATTTTCAAGTGGTTATCGCCATTTGTACCATCATTTTCGGCAAGTGGACAAATTTCTCTTTGCAAGTCAACACTTATAAACTCTTTTTTAGTTCCGTCTGCAGAAAGTATCACTTCTACAATATCAGAATTTTCATCTTCAGACTTTTCTACAAGTGTTGCTGTCGCACCATCTCCGAAAAGAACACAAGTTGTTCTATCTTTCCAATCAACAAATTTTGAAGTGGTATCAGATGTAAGTAGCAATACTCTATTCGCAAATCCTGTCGCAACATTTGCTCGAGCAAGTTGTAACGCATAAATATAACCTGTACAAGCCGCCGAAATATCAAATGCTGATGCATTTTTTGCACCAATACCTGCCTGTACTTCACAAGCAACTGACGGATAATGTCTTTCAGGCGAAGAAGTCGCAGAAATTATCATATCTATCGTTTCTGGATTTATATTTTTACGTTCTAGAAGTTTTTTCGAAGCATCAATAGCAAGTGTTGATGCGGTTTCTGATGACGAAGCAATATATCTGCTTCTTATTCCTGTTCTTTGTGTAATCCACTCATCACTTGTATCAACGACTTTTGAAAGGTCGTCATTTGTAACTTTTAACTTTGGAACACTATATTCAATTCCATTTATTTGTACTGGTATCATAATTTTTCACCTTTTTATTTCGCAAAAACAATTTTAACTTTTATAAAAAATCTCGTCAAGTATTTTTTATAAAACAATGTTTTATCTTTGAAAAAATTTTACAGCAAATAAATGGAATATAATTTTATATTTTCAATTATTTTCTATAACCACATTTTGGGCAAACACCATTTTCATTCAGCGAAACTCCACATAATGGGCAGCGGTCAATAGTTTTATTTACGTTGAATTCTTCACAAGCAGTATTTGCACCACTGGTAAATGTGATTTTTGAAATATTTAACTTATCCTTCAACAAATCATAAACGATTTTTATCATACCCTCTGTTGTCATCGTTTCTTTAGTAACAACCACTCGACAATCAGGATAAGCCGTAGCAAGTTCAGTTTTAAAGGCTTCACCTTTCATTGTATTTTGAGGTGCACCGTTTTTAATTCCTTGTTTATCATATACTTCAAGAATTGCTGGCAAAATTGGATCATCTTCTCTTAAAATCAAAGCGTGGTCAAAATTTTGTAATAAACTCCAAGCAACTTTTTTTATTTCATTGCAAGGATAAACCATATTAACACCAAGGTTAATTGTGTCTTCAACCTCAATCGTTAAAATTCCCGAATGTCCGTGAAGATATTGGGCTTCACCTTTAAATCCATAAAAACGATGTGCGTACTGTAAATCAAATGTGGTAACTGATTTCATAACTCTCCTTTTATTTTTAACTTATTTAACCGATAACAATCTTATGTCGTTTTTTCATTGTGATTGATAATAAGTTTTAATCAATTAGAAAGTCGTACAATATTTACAATTTTTTACAATTTAATCGGATATCACAAAACAAAAAAGATCTTTTTTAAAGGTCTTTTTAGAGTTAATTTCAATAAAATATTACAATTGTAATGGATAAGTTTTTAAGAGACTTAGCAGAATATATCAAGCATTTCTGAAATTAACACAATTATAATACAGATAACAAGAAGCACATATTCAAGTTTTGAATATTTTTTGCGAGCAGGATTTTTCAAATTTTTTACAACATTTACGCACTCAGACGCTTTTGCTCTTTCGTAATCCAGTTTTGCCACCTCCTCTTGAATAAGAATTTCCTTTCTTAAAAAATAACTTGGAGTATATTCTGAGTTTAATTCTATTGATTCACTCACGCATAAAAGAGCATTTTTCATATCTTTTTTGTCATAATAAATTTGTGCCAATTGATAATATGCTTTATAAACATCTCTATTCATTTGAATATCTTCACGAGAAGAATTTATCGCTAAAGTGGCATATTTTTCAACCATTCCTTCATCAGGAGAACCGTCATATATCAACATACTGCTCATTAAATATGCATCAAAGTAATTCTCAGATGTTTTTTCACCATTTTCAATTCTTTTTAGAACACGATTTAATTCTTCTTGATGAAGTTCGTTTAATTTTTTTTGATCTTTTTTGTTAAATTTCATTTTTCACCTATGTTGTTAAG
>CAVFCO010000140.1:0-10100 GCA_963620955.1 Alistipes senegalensis
GTATTTGTATAGTATATAGGTTGTTATGTATTTAAAGTATAAGAATAAAAAATCTTTTGATGAAATTATGAATAGTACGTCAAATGTCGATTTTGATAGTCCTTTTGATGCGGATGTAAATAGTTTATTTTTAGGGGACAACTTGAATATTTTAAAAACCTTAGTAGGCAAATATAACCTAAAGGTAGATTTAATTTATATTGATCCCCCATTTTCGACAAATAATGTTTTTCGAATTGGTAATAAACGAGCAAATAGTATAAGTTCTAATTTAGAAGATGATATTGCATATACTGATAATTTAAAAGGTGCTGATTTTCTAGAATTTTTACGCGAACGTTTAATTTTTGCAAAGGAAATTCTTTCTGATGAAGGTTCTATATACTTACACATAGATTATAAAATAGGTCATTATGTGAAAATATTAATGGACGAAATTTTTGGTATTGAAAATTTTAGAAATGATATTACACGAATAAAGTGCAATCCTAAGAATTTTAATAGATCTGCATTTGGTAATATTAAAGATATGATATTATTTTATACAAAAACAAAGAATGCAATATGGAATAATCCTTTAGTTCCTTATGATGAATGCGATATAAAAAAATTATTTCCAAAAATAGATAAAATGGGTAGAAGATATACGACAATACCATTACATGCACCTGGAGAAACAAAAAATGGTAAGACCTCACAAGAATTTAAAGGGATAAAACCTCCTGTAGGTCGACATTGGCGTTGTTCTCCTGAAGAACTGGAAAAATTAGATGAACAAGGTTTAATTGAATGGTCTGTTAACAATGTTCCAAGAAGAATTATCTATGCTGATGAAAAATCAGGAAAGAAAATGCAAGATATTTGGGAATATAAAGATCCTCAATATCCTTTGTATCCTACAGAAAAAAATCAACAAATGCTGGAAAATATAATATTGGCATCATCAAATGAAAACAGTACTGTTTTAGATTTCTTTTGTGGCTCTGGTTCGTTTTTGGTGGCTGCAAATAAGTTAAATAGAAAATGGATAGGTATAGATTCTTCAGAAAAAGCAATAGATATTGCAAGAACTAGATTATTGAATGAAAAAAGTATCTTTTCATCACAATTTAAAATTATAAGGGTTAACAGTAGTATTTCTTGTATTTCAAATAATTAGTTTTTATATGTAAATTAATGTTATAATTAGTTTGGCAAGTGTCAATTTAATTTTTTAGGGGCATTTATTTGTCTATAAAAAAGGAAAAAATATGTTCAATAATATACAATCTTTAAATTTTAGTACAACAACATCTTCTACAACTTCATCTTCTATGTCAACAGTTGCTGAAGAAAGTAGTATTTTTGGCAATAATTTGATTGATGACTCTAATGTAAAACTTACAAAAGAGCAGAAGAAAGCCAAAAAAGATGCTGAAAAAGCCGAACGAGAACGTATTAAAAACACTCCAGACGGAATTATTCAAGGCGGAAAACAAGGTTCTAACGCTGGCGATTGTTGGTTACTTGCACAAATGAATTCAATGTCTAAAACCTCTTGGGGTAAAGATGCTTTGAAAAATGCAATTACTCAAGAAAAAGACGGAAGTTTTACAGTTCATTTTAACGGAGTGAAAAAAGATATTAAAATTACCGCAGAAGAATTTAGAAAGGCTCAACGCAACAGTAGTTATTCAAGTGGTGATGCTGACCCATTATTGCTAGAAGTTGCGGTAAATAAGTATTTTAAAGAAAACGGTATAAATAACGGTTCAATCAACGGCAACGATTTGGCTGGCGAAGATTCTTTACAGTTCCTTTTGACAGGTACAAGAGGTCGTCAAACTGCCACTGAAAGTAATTACGAACCTATTTTGAAAGTTATGGGACAAAATCCTGACAATAATGCAGGAATTGCCGCAACATATATTTATTATGACGAAGCACAAGGCTCTGGCGGAACAAACCATGCAGTTTCTGTTCAACAAGTTATTTTAGATAAAAAAGGCGAAGTGAAAGAAGTTGTTCTTTTAGATTCTTACCGTCCTGACGCACCGTTTAAGAAATCATACAGACAATTTGTAGATGAATTGAAAGCCTTTGGATTTACAACTCCTCCAACATCTTCACAAAAGCCCGAGTCAAAAAGTGAATAATTTTTATGAAATTTGAGATTAGAAATTTTGAAGCAAATGATAAATCTGAAATTCTTTCTATGATGAAAGTTTTCTATTCTTCTGATGCTGTTTTTACAAACGGCAGTGATGAAATTTTTGAACGTGATTTTGATAGTTGCGTAGGCGAAAATCCTTTTATTGAGGGCTTTGCATTTGTTTCTAATGGAGAAATTTTAGGTTATGCAATGCTTGCAAAAAGTTTCTCTACTGAGTTTGGCAAAAACTGTATTTGGTTTGAGGATTTGTATTTGAAACCAGAATACAGAGGTCAAGGCATTATTTCAGAATTTATAAAATTTGTTGAAAATAAGTATGACAAGGCAATTTTTAGATTAGAGGTTGAAGACGAAAATACACATGCGGTGCATGTGTACGAAAAGAATGGTTTTTCTAGATTGCCTTATGTCGAAATGAAAAAAGAGATATAATTTTTCCATTTCGACTTTAGACAATTTTTAAAATTTTAGTTTTGGCATTCGCTGATATGTTCTTTGATGTGTTGGATTTCAGCATCTTTATATTCTTCTGGAATGTCAGAGTTTTCAATAATTTCTATTGTTCTATTGTAATCTTCCAATGCTTTTTCAAATTGTTCCAAACCTTGATAGCATTCTGCTCTATCGTGATAATATCCTGCTTTTCCAAGGTATAAATCTTCTAAAGTTTGGATTGCATCTTCATATTCAGGGCAAAATTCTAGGGCTTTGTTGTAATCTTTGATTGCTTCTTCAAGACAATCAATGTTTTGATAGAACCCTGCTCTTGCACTGTATGTATATTCTGAATCATCGTCTACTTCAATTGCTTTGTTGTAATCTTGTTCTGCTTTTTCGTATTCTCCATTTTTTGTGTAGAATTCTGCTCTGTCGTGGTAGTAAGCACAATCGTTTGGTGAATTTTCGATTGCTTTTGTATAATCATATTTTTCAATTTCTTTGCATAATTCAGCACGGCAAGTATAAAGTTCTGAATTGCTTGGCTCAAGTGCGATTGCAGATGAAATATCAGCGAATGCTTTGTCATATTCTTGTTTTAATTCATATAAATATGCTCTTTGTGTATATGCTTCTACTGATTTTTCGTTTTCAAGTGATTTTGTTAATTCTGCAATTGAAGACTCTGCGTTTTTGTAATCTAAACAAGTTAAGTAGCAATCATCTTCTTTTACACTTTCTTCACCCAATTCAATTGCTTTTTCAAAATCTTCTAAGGCTTTTAAGTAATCGTAGTTTTCAAAATATAATTCTGCTCTGCCTAAGTAGTATTCAATAGCATTTTCTTTATCTAATTCCAATGCGTTTGTATAAAATTCAATTGTTTCCATTTTTCTACCTTTCATAAATCTATTTTTAACACTTTCAGTATATCACGTAAAAAAGAAATTAATCCTAAATTTTTAACCAATTGTCTAAAGACAAAGTTCATGAAATTCCTTAAAGTTTTAATAAAAAGGAGAAAAAATTATGTTTTGTTTTCAATGTGAACAAACAGCCTTAGGCAAAGGTTGTACTGTAATGGGGGTTTGCGGTAAAAAAGAGGATACTGCAAATTTACAAGATAAACTTGTTAGTGCGTTGGTTGATATTGCAAATAACGAAGAAAAAAGCGATAAAACAACTGAACTTATTATAAATGGCTTGTTTATGACAATTACGAATGTTAATTTTGATAATGAGTGTATTCAAAAATTCTTGGACAAAATAAAAGAAGAACACTATTATGAAAATCATTTTGATATAAATACCGTTTGGAAATCAGAAGATAATATTCGAAGTCTAAAATCATTAATTCTATTTGGATTAAAGGGTATGGCTGCGTATGCTCATCATGCTAGAGTTCTTTGCTACAAAAATGATGTTGTTGATAGTTTCTTTTATGAAGCCTTGCAAGCAATATCAAAGGATTTGAGCGAAAATGAATTAAGTAGTTTAGTTCTAAAAACAGGTGAAATTAATTTGAAATGTATGCAAATGCTTGATAGAGCAAATGTCGAAACATTTGGCAAACCTGAACCAACAAAAGTAAGTACAGAAATTGAAGCAGGTTCATTTATTGTTGTTTCGGGACACGATTTAAAAGATTTGGCTTTGTTATTAGAACAAACAAAAGACAAGGGGATAAATATTTACACGCACGGTGAAATGTTACCTTGCCATGCGTATCCTGAACTAAAAAAATATCCACATTTAAAGGGTAATTTCGGTACGGCTTGGCAAAATCAACAAAAAGAATTTGCAAATATTCCAGCACCGATTTTGTTTACTACAAATTGTATAATGCCTGTTCGAGAAAGTTACGCAGATAGAGTGTTTACAACTTCCGTTGTTGCTTATCCTCAAATGGTTCATATTAGTGAGGATAAAGACTTCACTCCGCTAATTGAAAAATCTCTTGAACTTGGTGGGTACAAGGAAAAGCAACATTTTACAGGTATTAATGGTGGAAATGTTCTAACCGTTGGTTTCGGGCATGATACTGTAATGGCAAATGCTCAAAAGATTATTGATAGTATAAAAGCAGGGGATATTAAACATATTTTTCTTGTCGGTGGTTGCGATGGTGCAAAAGCCGGACGAAATTATTATACAGAATTTGTTGAAAAAACTCCAAAAGATAGTTTAGTATTAACTCTTGCTTGTGGAAAATATCGTTTTAACGATATGGATTTAGGCGAAATAAATGGACTTCCAAGAATAATCGATATGGGGCAATGCAACGATGCTTATTCTGCAATAAAAGTTGCATTAGAATTATCAAAAGTTTTCAATTGCTCTGTTAACGATTTACCTTTGTCATTCGTGCTTTCTTGGTATGAGCAAAAAGCGGTTTGTGTCTTGCTAACACTTTTATATTTGGGTGTTGAAAACATTCATCTTGGTCCAAGTTTGCCTGCATTTGTGTCAGAAGATGTTTTGAATATGCTTCAAGAGAAGTTTAAGTTAAAACCGATTACAACTCCAGGTGAGGATTTGAAAGAACTTTTAGGATAAAAACTGAGTAACTTCATTGCATAAAAATTCCGCCGGCAAATGAAATTTGCTGGCGGAAACCTTTTTATTTTAGAAACTGATAATTTCATTGAATATTTTGATTGCGAATTTATCTGTCATTGCTGAGATAAAGTGAATAATTGCTTTTCTGTAATCTTGTTGATTTTTGATATCATAGATTATTTTATTATCCCACAATTTGCGTTTCTTTTCTTCTAAATCGACTTCAGAATATCTGATTAACCAACTCTTGAAGTATGAAACAAGTACCGGATAAAGTTTTTCGTCTTCGCTAATTTTTTTCAAAATATCTTCGCAGAAGTAATCGTCTAATTTTTCGAAAATTGTTTCAATGATAAGTTTTGCATATTTTTTGAACGGTTGCAACCGTTTGTGTCCGCAGATATTTTCAGTGTTGTAGGCTTTAATTACGCTCAACATTTCAAAACTTGGGTCTGAAAATCTTAAACCGATTTCTGGATTAGAATTTAAACATAAGTCTTTTATTAAGTAATAAGTTATAATATTTGTACTTATTTCTTTTAATTTTTCGTTAGGGAATGCTTTTTGAATAATATGTTCAAGTTCTTTGATTTGATGTTCTGAAAGAATATTATAGATAAGGGCATCTTCAATATCTCTGCTTAAGTATGCGATTGTATCAGACAATTTTACAACACACCCCTCATAAGTGTATGCGTTGAAGTGGCTTGCGTATTCGATTTTTGATAAATCACAAAATTCATCTCTAGGCACAAGGTTTTTATCGTTAACTTCACCGCAATGGCAAACAATACCGTCCCTAACAGCATAAGTTAGGTTAAGATTTCTGTGATGTCCGTGGTAGTCAGGCAAAGTTTCAATGTTGTCTATAAAGTTTAAACTGTTACCCTCATGCCAAAATCTTTTTCCGATGTGATAATGTAAAACTATATCATTTAAGATGTATTCACCTTGATGCCCAAAAGGTGCGTGTCCCAAATCGTGTCCGATTGCAATTGCGTTTACAAGTTCGTAGTTTAAGTTTAAAACTTTTGCAATTGTTTCGGCAATTGATGCAACGTGGGTAACATGCTCAATTCTTGTACAGATATGGTCGTTATCTGTAGCGAAGAAAACTTGTGTTTTGTTTTTTAATCGTCTATAGGCTGTTGAATGTAACAGTCTATGTTCATCCCTTTCAAACGGAGAACGAGAGTCGTAGTCTGTTTTGTAAATCTCATCTACTCTTGAGATACAGTTTTCGTACTTTGGGTTTTGTTCTGTCATTGCGACTTCTGAAAAGTCTGCAACTTTGTAATTTTGTTTTAAAATATTCTTAGTCATAGGAAGATTATAAATGTTTTTATAAATTTCTAACAACACTATTTGTATGATTTTTGTTACAAAAGGGCAAAAAATTTCTTCACGATGTTTTTATATATTATAACCATAAAAAAGGAGCATGAGTGGACTACACAACTTTTATTAACAACAAGACTTTAAAAAAGACGGTTGGAGAATTTTTAGCGACAGCAGATAAGGATAATAATAAAACTTATAATAAAGATGAACTAAAAGACGGTATAAAAGGTGCTGTATCCATTTTTGCAAAACTTCTTGCAGGTAAAGGTGCAGATGTAGCAATGGAAACTCTTGATGCAAATAATGACGGTAAAATTACTCAAGATGAAATTGGAAGTCTCTTGAAAAAGAATTATGGATTATCGCTAGACAAGGCTAAAGAAATGACAGTCAGAGATTTGGCGAACTTCATTCAAGATGCTGATGAAAAGAAAAAGAAAAAATAATAAAAAAGAGGTTTTTACCTCTTTTTTTATTATAATAAATTTATAAGTTAGGAGAATTAATAATGGGAAATTTTAATTTTAAATTAGACAAAGAAAAATGTATTAAATGCGGACAATGTGCAAGAGATTGTAGCACAAGAGCAATAAAAATAGGTGATGACGGATATCCATATTCTGACAAAGAATGTGGTTTTGCTTGTCAACACTGTCTTGCAATTTGCCCTGTAGGAGCAATTTCTGTATACGGAAAAAATCCAGATGAATCAGTAAGAAATGAAAATAGACCAACTGCAGAACAAATGGAAAATTTAATTAAAAATCGTAGAAGTTGTAGAAAATACAAACGTGAAAACGTTGCACCAGAAACAATTGAGAAATTGAAAGATATTTTGAACTGGGTTCCAACAGGTTGCAATTTCAAAGATTTGCATTTTACTATCGTTGAAGATTACAACAAAATGGATTCAATAAAAGAAAAAGTTTATAGCAAACTTAAATTCTTGATTAAATATTTACCTGTAAAAGGTAGACTAAAAGTTTATAAATCAGCAATTCTAAACGGCGATGATATGATTTTTAGAAACGCACCTCACATGATTGTTGTTTCTGTAAACAAAAAAGCACCTTGCAAAAAAGTAGACCCAACAATCGCTTTGAGTTACTTTGAACTTTACGCAAATTCTCTAGGCTTAGGTACTTTGTGGTGTGGTCTTGCTTTCGGTACATTGCCAATGAGAAAAGATGTTATGAAAGAATTGCAAATTCCAAAAACTCACGAAATGGCTTATGTAATGTTATTTGGCTATCCTGATGTTGAATATAAACGTGCAATTCAACCTGATAAATACGAAATTACTGAAATTAAGTAATTGATTTTAAAATGTTTTTAGTAAAAAGGCGGGATTTTTGCAAAAGCAAAAATCCCGCCTTTTAAAATATTCTTAACTCTTGATTAAGCCATTGGTTTCAAAGAAGTTTGGTAGATTTCTCTAACAACATCTTCGCCGTCGCCACAAGGTCCGATAGCCAATAAGCCTGCTAATGATGGAGTTTCGTAAGTTAATTTAACTAATTTTTCAACATCATCTTGAGTAAAGCCTTCGTCTTCAAGTTTTTGAGGAACGCCTACTGATTTCAACCATTCTTCAACACCTTTTGCTGCTTTTTCTGCATCTTTAGCATCTGCAGTTAAACCAGAAACGATTGGTGCTAAAACGTCAGCAAGAACTGCTGGTTTTTTGCTGTAAATTGTTTTGATTACAGATGGCAATAACATTGCTAAGCCTAAACCGTGTGATAATTCAGGTTTGATACCGCTTAGAGGGTGTTCTAAAGCGTGTGTGTAGTGTAATAAACCGTTATCGAATGAAACACCACCTAACATTGCTGCGTATGCAAGGAAGTATCTTGCTTCTAAGTCTTCTGCGTTTTCGATTGCTTTTGGTAAGTATTTTGCAACTAATGCAACAACTTCTTTTGCAAGAGTAATTGCGTAAGGTGAAGCAACTGTTGATGTTGCTGCTTCAACTACGTGGTTTACAGCATCAATTGAAACGTATCTTGTTTGTTTTGGTGATAATTTAACCATTAAAGCAGGGTCATCGATTGCGTATGTTGGGTAGATGCAATCGTAAGCGATTGCTGGTTTGAAGTTCTTTTCTGGAACTGTAACTACTGCAAATCTGTTTGTTTCAGTACCTGTACCGTGAGTCAAGTTGATTGAAACGATTGGTGCTGCCTTTTCCGGAGTGAATTTGAATTCATAAATGTCGTTAGCATTTTTGTCTGGATATTCAAGTAAGATTGCTACTGATTTACCAGCATCTGTTGGAGAACCACCACCGATTGCTACAACTGCTTTTGCACCGAAATCTCTAGCCATTTTTACTGCATCGTTTACGTGATGAGTTGTTGGGTTTGGAGTAACTTGGTCAAAGTTTACGTAGCCAATGCCATTGTCTTTTAATGCTTTTTCTACTACGTCCCAAGCACCTGTTGCTTTGTAAGCATTTCTACCAGACATTACGATAACTTTATCAATGCCTTTTGATTTTAAATCTTTTGAAATATCATTAATTTTTTGAATAGCACCTACACCAAAATAAACTATAGTGCGAGTTCTAATTTCTTTTACTTCATTAATGTTAATGTCTTTTTCCCACATAAAATTTCTCCTTTTTTTTGTGTTGAATTACATGGTTATTATTTACAAAAAGCAAGAGCATGTAAACCCTCAATTTTTACTATCTTAATTTTTGTGTCTTTTCCTCTTTTTAGTTTATTCACTTCATTATTTATGTATGATAAAGTTGAATTATGTTTGAAAATAACTTGAAATTGTTGGAAAAAGTTAATAAAACCCTTGCGAATAAGGTTAGAAAAGTTTCTCTTGACGAGGCTTCAAAACACGTTAGTGCGATTAAAAACGAAAAAGAAGAGTATATTCTAACTTGCGACAACAAGTTTGTTGATGATACTCCAAGTCCGTTAGAGTCTGCAAAAAAGGTTTATTCAGAACTTGTTAAATCTGCAATAAGTCGACACGATTTTATCGTTGTTTTTGGCTTGGGGTTAGGAAATTTATTGGATTATACGCATACGGAAAGTATGTGTAGTTTGATTGTTTACGAACCCGACTTGAATATTTTGCGTTTTACATTTGAGTATGTTGATTTAACTAAATATTTTGCTGATGGACGTTTGTTTATTGCAAGTAATTTCAACGAATGTACCGATTTTATTGAGAAAAAATATTTATTAGATGATAAAATTGAATTTGTTTATTTGAAAAATTACTTACTTCAACACCAAAGCGAATTTAATGTTTTGACAGAAAGAATTTTTGACGTTTGTCAACGTAAAATTATTGACATGAATACAATCAAACAATTGTCGAAATCTTGGATTCATAACACTTTTACAAACCTTACTGGCAATGATACTCATTATCCTTTAAATTTACTTGAAAATAAGTTTAAAGGTAAAACTGCATTGGTTTTAGGTGCAGGTCCATCATTAAAAGATAACATCGAAAAAATTAAGGCAAACCGTGATAAATTTTTAATTTTTGCGGTGCATAGAACTCTTGAAACTCTACGTTTGAACGAAATAGTTCCTGATTTTTGTGTGGTTGTTGATACAAATTATGTAAGTACATCTATTAC
>CAVFCO010000141.1:0-3138 GCA_963620955.1 Alistipes senegalensis
TAAAAAATGGAACAAAACGAAAAGTTGTATTAGATGAAAACTTGAATAAACGTTCTATTCAAGAAATTTCTTACAAAACTCTAAAAGGTCATAAGTATGAAATAAAAAAAGAAAAAGATTTTAAAAATGGTATTACGTCAAAGGTCGTAAGCAAAGTTATTAATGAAAACGTTTTGCCTGTGCCTGTTAGCGAACTTATTTTGACAAAAGATTATAAACAAATATCTGAGCCATCACCAATAAAAGGTGTTTTTAACACAAAACGTGTTTATAAAAATGGCAAAGTTCAGCAAATTTCATCAGGTACTATTGATGAAAAAACTGGTATAAAAACTATTAAAAAAGATATGTATTCGTTAGATGGAACGCATACTCAATACGAGTATTCTGATGACCCTAATGGAAACAGCATTGTAGATTACAAGATTACCGATAAAACTGGCAACGTTTTATATAAGAACTCTGAAGCCTTTGAAGTTATTGATAAAAATACTTTTATTTCTTCAAAAAATGATAAATCTTATGAGATAAAATATTCTGATAACGATAACAAATTAAATGTAAAAGACCGTAAATCAGGTGAAAATGTGGAACTTGATTTACATATGTTTATTTTCGGTTCAAAGGACAAATTAATTCCTGCATTGAAAAAAGTTTCAGGTGATGAATTAATCAAAATGAGTAAAAATGTAAACAGATTATTCCAACAAGATGACCAAACAACTTCTTGTTACAAACCAACAGATAAAGAGGTTACAACTTGCGGTGATGATTATATTTTAGTGCATGAATTAGGTCATGCTAAAGATATGAAAAGTTATGATACTACAACATTCAAAACAAAAGATGCAACAGAAAAACTTTTAATTTCTGCAAGTCCAGAGTTTTTAGATGTTTATTCTCAAGAAAAGAAATTGTTTAACGAAAATTTTTCGACAAACCAAAGAGAAAATATTGATTATTTCATAAGTGGTACAAACAAATTTTCTTCAAGTCGTTCTGTAAAAGAAACTGTAGCCGAAATTAATGCGATTTTAAACTCTTGCAATGACGTTGAAAAATATTCTTTGCGTTCAGAGTATTTGCAAATGTATTTTCCAAAAACAATAAGTAAACTTGCGGAAATTTTGTAAAAACGTTATAATGATAATAATGAGTTTGTGGAGATATCATTATGTTTAAAAAATTAATTGCATTTTCGTTAGCCGAAGTTTTAATGGTTGCCGCTATTGCAGGTATCGTTGGGGCTTTGACTATTCCAAATATGAAAAAAGCATACGATAAAAAAGCAAGAATTGCTAAAGCAAAAACGACTTTTGCAACACTAGATTCGGCTCTTTCTCAAGTAGACTACGGTAAATCTTTTAGAAGAGATGGTATTACGGCTTCAACAAATTTGATGACCGATATGGAACAGTATGTTCACTTTAGGTATCTTTGCGGATCTCAAAAGGACTCAACATCTTGTTTTCCAACTAAAAAGTTCACAGAAAGTAGCAGTGAAAGTACTAAAATGTCCGCGTGGTTACAATTAGCCTCAATGGCAAAAATCTGCTCTACAGGTATCTTAAAAAACGGTTCAGAAATTGCCCTTTGCGTATTAAGCACAAATCCTACGAATGGTTATTACGGCTTCATTGTTGTTGACGTAAATGGTGCTAAGGTTGGTTCACAAGTAAGAGGTGAAGATATTTTTGTTTATAAAATTGTAGATACCGGTCTAACAACTTATAACAAATCTACTGAATCTGAAATTTTCGACAACTAATTTACAAGCAACTTTTGAATTCAAGAATGAAGTCTTCAAAATCATTATTGATTTCTTTTGTTGTAATTTCGTTCAAATTCATTGAATATTTCTTATTTTCAGGGCTATCTAGTCCGTTGTGTTTCGATTCTACAACAACAGAGTTACCCTCTTGAGTAATTGTAAATTCGCTTTCTTGACGTTTATTTACAAATTTCACCGAGTAACTTGTTTCTGTTTCTACTAAAGGAATATCAGTTCCTGAAAGCACGTCTTCATACTCTTTTAGCAATTCTTCAACTGTTGGTTTTACAACCTTTTCAAGTTTTTTGCTGAAGATTTGTCTAAAAAGTTTGAAGTTTTTATGCGTATTTTGGCTCGGAATTTTGCTTTCTTCTAGCCAATTATCGTTTTTTTTTACGTTTGAATCAATTATATACAATAAATTTGGGGCTGTTTTTGCTTCTTTTAGACCTTCTTTCAACTCTTCTTCAATTTCGTCAAAAGAAGATTTGTCCATATTGTAAATGCAACCGCAAAGTGTTTCGTCAGCACCGATATTTTTGTTTAAACGGTTCCAAACTACCAAAGAGCCTTCTAAATTTGTGTTTGCAAGTAGCAAGTAGAAAGTGTTTTTATATTTTGTTAATGCAACAGTATCTGTTGCACGAATGTTGTTTTTAATTGTTTCTACTATATTTTCTGTGCTTGGTTTTAAACGAGATTTTTCATTAGGTTCAAGTGCGATAAACACTCCATCAATACCTTTTGATGACAAGTAATCCATTTCGTTTTGGAAAACTTTTGAACTATATTTTGCAGTATAAAAACCTGTTTCTTCGTCTATTGCATTTAATTGAGTAAGCAATTTTTCATATTTTTTGTGTTGTTGGCGAAGTTCATTTTTTTGTAAACTCCAAATTGTTCTCATCAAAATTTCTGAGTTGCTGAATTGAACTGCTACAACGTCGTCAATGCCGGCTTTGTTTGCAATTCGGATGAATTGAGAGTTGTAATTTTCAACCAACAATAAAATTGGAACTGATGTTATTCCTTTGATTTTTTTGATTAAGTCTAAACAGAATGGTTCTTCCATTGAGTTTTTGCAATTCAAAATAATCGCTTGTGGTTTTTCTGATTCGATTGATGACAATGCATCTTGGTATGTACGAATCAAAATACTGTCGATATTTCTTAATTGAACTAATTCTGAACTTAATAAGTTAACGATTTGTTCGTTGTTTGTAATTAAAATAACATTTGTTCCTGAATACATTTTTAATCCTTTATGATAAATTATCTATTAATATATTTGCTTTGTTTAAAATATTTTCTCTTAAAATTCTTGGTTCATCAAGTTTTATATTTAATATTTTAACATAATCATTACA
>CAVFCO010000142.1:0-3713 GCA_963620955.1 Alistipes senegalensis
GAAGTGAATGACCCAAATGGCGTAATTAATGCTAAGAAAAATAATTGTTTTATTGCAGAATTGGGAACTGAATTTATTTTTTATTCTGCATTCGTTAGAAGTTTTGATAGTTCCTTTGGCAAAGTACTAGAAAATCTTGGTAATTCAATTGCTAAATTATCATATGAAGTAAGAGCAGATATAGAATCTTTTTTATTACCACAACAGACACAACATTCGGATTATTTAATGAATGAGTACGAAAGACACACTTATACTCCAAAGATTTCAGACTATGATAATTTTAATTGTTTAATTCCAACAGATATAACAAGTTATAAGAAAAGACATAAAACTGATAACTATTTTTATAAGCCAGAAACAAATGAACATTTTATTATTGAATTGAAAGCTGGTGGAGATCTAGATAATAAAAAAGCAAAGGCTGAAAAAATTGCATTATTAAATGAATTTTTCATTTTAAAAAACAAATTAAATAACAATGATAAAATTCGTATATTCTTTGCAACTGCGTACAATAAATTTGGAGAAGAAAATGTTTGGAAGCAAGCTAACGTTCAAACATTTTTTGCACAAGAAGAACTTCTTATTGGTAAAAACTATTGGAATTTTGTTTGTGACGATCAAAACGGATTTGATGTAATTTTTGCTCAGTATAAAAAAAGTGTACAATATATGAAAGATGCACTTGATAGAATAAAAAAATGTTATTTTGAGGGAATATTTCAATGTTAAAATTAAAAAAAGAAGAAAAATATTTATTAGTAAAAGGGGATTGCTTTCAAAAAATGAAAGAAATTCCTGATAAAAGTATTGACTTAATATTGTGTGACCCACCTTATAATTTAGCAAATTACTCAACAGGAAACATGAAATTTTCTTGGCGAAGTGAAGTAAATAATGATGTTGCAAAATGGGATGAAAAGATTTTAGAACCAAACGATTTAGTTCAAGAATTTAAAAGAATTTTATCACCAAATGGTAATATTTTTATTTTTACAAGTTATAATTTAATAGGTAAATATCATGAGGCTTTTGACTGTGAATTTGACACATTCCAATTTATGGTTTGGCACAAAACAAACCCAATTCCAAATATAAGAAAGTCCTCTTTTTTAAATAGTTGTGAACTAATTGTTTGTTTGTGGAACAAAGGACATACGTGGAACTTCTCAAAACAAAATGAGATGCATAATTTTATAGAAAGTCCTATTTGTATGGGTTCAGAAAGATTGAAAAATCCTAAACATCCCACTCAAAAGCCTGTTAAAATTTTAGAACACATAATAAAAATAGCTAGCAATAAAAACGATACTGTTTTAGACATGTTTATGGGTGTCGGTTCTACTGGTGTTGCAGCGTTAAACTTAGACAGACGTTTTATCGGTATTGAAATTGATGATGAATACTACAATGCCAGCAAGAAACGTATTTTTACAGAATTTGATGTTTTTCACAAGAATAAAAAATTAATAACAGCATAAAATAAAAGGAGAAACAAATTATGGCAAGACTTGTAAGACCAACTTGGGCTATCAGATGTACTCAATCTAGTTGCAGAACTTTATTTGAAGTAGCAGTTCTTGAAGACGGAAAACAACAAGAAGTTGTATGCCCAAACTGTGGTGAACACTATGTTTACCCAATCACTAAAGAAGACGAAGAAAAATAAGTGATTTTTTAATAAAATCAGATTAAGTTATGTTTTTCAACGGTACAGAAAAACGCTATAATCAGTTTAGCGAATATTTAAAGCAAAAATTCGGTGTCAAGGTTTATAAAATAACTCTTGATGCCGGTTTTTCATGTCCAAATAGACAAGACGGAAAAAAAGGTTGTATTTATTGTGATGCAGGCGGAAGTTTTTCTCAATCTCACTCTGCAAATATGTCGATAAAAGAACAACTTGATTTTGGTGCAAACTATTTGACAGAAAGATTTAGGGCTGTTAAATACATGTCTTATTTTCAGTCTTTTTCAAACACATACAAACCTGTTGAAGAACTAAAAACTATTTATGATGCCTCATTAGACCACTCTGATATAGTCGGAATTTCAATTGGCACACGTCCAGATTGTGTTGACGAAGAAAAATTAGACTTGATTGCTGGCTACAAAGATAAATGGGAAACTTGGATTGAATACGGACTTCAATCTATGCACAACAAAACTCTTGAAAGAATTAATCGAGGACACGATTTAGATTGTTTCTTAAAGGCTTATGAAATGACAAAAGAACGTGGTATAAATACTTGTGTTCACGTAATTTTCGGCTTGTGGGAAACTCACGAAGAAATGATGAAAACAATTAAATTGTTGGCAAAATTGAGAGTTGACGGCATTAAACTTCACATGATTTGTGGGCTTAGGGGTACTGAATTAACTGAAATGTATAAACGTGGCGAATTTGAATTTATGGACGAAATGGAGTACGTAAATCTTTGCTGTGATGCAATTGAACTTTTGCCACCTGAAACTACATTACATAGAATTGCCGGAAGTGGCTTGAAATCAACACTTGTAGAACCCAAATGGATTGGTAAAAAGTTTGAATGCTTGAATAAAATTGATGCAGAACTTACAAGACGTGATTCTTGGCAAGGAAAAAATTTTAGTTGATATAACTTATTCCATTTTTGCAGAATTTAGAGTATAATTTTGCTATGGATAAGAAAGTTATTTCTACAAACAGAAAAGCATTTCACGATTTTCTTATATTTGACAAATTTGTTGCGGGGCTTGTTTTGACAGGAACTGAAATCAAGTCAATTCGTGCTGGGCAAATAAATTTGAAAGACAGTTTTGCAAAGATTGAAAAAGGCGAAGTTTTCTTGTATAATTGTCATATCTCAAAGTTTGAACAAGGCAACAGGTACAATCACGAGCCTGAAAGAACTAGAAAACTTCTTTTAAACAAAAAAGAAATCCTTAAAATGGAAGGCAAAATAAAAAAAGAAGGTTATACAATTGTCCCACTGGAAGTTTTTTTGACAAGAGGTTATGCAAAACTTGAAATAGGTTTAGCAAAAGGTAAAAAACTTTACGACAAACGTGAAGATTTGACTAAAAAGACTCAAAATCGTGATATTCAAAGAAAACTTAAAAATTACTAAAGGTATGCGATGTACAGAAAAGAAGATGTTTTAAGAAAATTGAACGCAGACAACTATTATATTGACACTCGTTCTATGGAAAATTTTATCAGAGATTGGAATATTGACCCAATTTATGAGGCAAAAGACGGTACAATATTTTATGATGATATTGCGATTTTCAAACTTAAAAAAGGTATAAGTTTGAAATCTCAAGGATATAACAATGAACAAATTTGCTATCGTATACACAAAACTCCTCTTGAAATGCCTGAACAATCAGAAGAAGAAATTAAATCAACTGCATTGGAAGAAGTTAAATCGCAAGCCCCTGAGGTTAGAAATGTAACTTTGAACGTTACTAATCAAACTTTGCAAATGCTTGCTGAGGCTGTTGCATCAAAAATTACAGACGACATAAAAAATCATATTGATACATCTCAATTTGCAGAAAAACTTGTTGAGGCTGGTGTTTATAAAAAGGATAATGAAATTCTTGCAAAACAAGTTGCAGAATTGATTGCAGATAACAAAAAATTAGCAAAAAGAATTGCAGATTTAGAAGACGCAAAACGTCCTTTGTGGAAAAGGATATTTGAGTAGCGGATTTTGTACTCTGCG
>CAVFCO010000143.1:0-6093 GCA_963620955.1 Alistipes senegalensis
GTAATTTTGTTGTGCTATCATACCTGTTGCTGCTGTTGTTAATGATCTTAACATTGTTGTTTATCCTTACCTCTAATTAATTTCTAGTTTCTAAAATTTAAGTTTTCCTACGCTTATCGCTTGTGATAACATTTGTCCACTTGTTTTTACGTGTTTTTGAAGTGATTCATAATTTCTTGATACGTTAATTGTGTTAATCATTTCTTTTATTACGTTTGCATTTGACATTTCCAACATACCTTGTTGTATTGTGAACTTTTCTGCCGGTATCGGTGGGTTTGTGTCGTTATCTCTTGTGATAAATTTTGAACCTCCGATGTTGAATAAGCCTGTTTCTTTGTTTTGGAAGTCATACATCGCAATTTGTTGAAGTGGAAATTTTCTTTCGTTTTCGTTTACTTCGATGTTTCCTCGTTCACTGATTGTAATTTTCTTTACATCATCAAATCCGATTTCTCTGAAGTTAATTTGGATTGGTCTGTCTTCTACGTCTAAAATAAAATCTCCGTCGGTTGTTCTTAAGTACGAAGCACTGTCGATTACGAGTTGACCATCTCTTGTGTAACTTACATCTCCGTTTGGCGATTGAACTTTGAAAAATCCGTCCCCTTCGATTGCTATATCTAGTGGGTTGTCTGTTCTTTGTAGTGAACCTTGTTCAAAATCGTAGTGGATTTGGTCTGATATTGGACCCATACTTAATGTTCCGATGTTTCGTGTGTTACCACAAAGAAGAGTTCCTGTATTTTCTACGACTTTTGCGTCGTATAAGTTTTTGAATGTTAATTCAGTTTTTTTGTAACCAGTTGTGTTTACGTTTGCAAGGTTCATTGCTGTGTTATCAAGAGATTCTGTAAGAGCAATCATACCTTTTGTTGCTGATTCAAAACTTCTTACTAGCATTATTTACCTCCTTTGTAGTTGTCATACGTTTTCATAATGTTTTTAACGTAATTTTGTGTTTCTTTATATGGAGGAATTCCGCTGTATTTCTTTACTGCATTTGGACCTGCATTGTATGCTGCAAGTGCTAATTCTTTGTTGTTGTCAAATCTATCCATCAAGCCTTTTAAGTATTTTGTTCCGCCTGCGATGTTTTGTTCTGCATCGTAAGCATTTGTAACACCTAGACTTTCTGCGGTTGCTGGCATTAATTGCATTAAACCCATTGCTCCGCATTTTGATGTTGCGTTTACATTGAAGCCTGATTCGTGTCTAACAACTGATTTTACGAAATCTTTATCCAAATTGTTTTTTGCTGAGTATTCTTCAATTAATCTGTCGATTTCCTCTTTTGATGCAGGTTCGTTTGTTTTCACTGCTTCAATCTTTTTGTCTAAGATTTTTTGGAAATCGCCGTCAGTTTTAGCATTTTCTGGAGTAGGCAAACTTGTTTGCATAGAAAGTGCTGCAAATTGACGTTCAATTGCATTAATACGTTGTAAAGTCATTTGTAGACTATTTGCCACTTACCTATTCTCCACCCGAAAGTGCTTTCACACTTCCACTTATCATTTCACACATCTAATTTACAATATATAGAGTATATTTAACATCAATCTTTTGATGTATTTTGCTTCATGTGGCATTGATCTATGGATCAATCTTTAGAAAAAGGGGTAAAATTTTAGTGAAAAGGTTGAATTATTTAAAAAATAAGTTATAATAAAAATATAACAAGTGGCGATTAGTAAAAACTAATTTTTTACACCACGTTTATTGTTAGTTTAACTAAATAAAACTAGCGTTATGACTGCAATCGACAACGCTAGTTTTTGTTTGTTTAACAAAAGTGCTATTATATAATATATAACGGCTAGCGTTTTGATTGTTGCCATAGGCATCACCTCCAATCTTGATGTGAGAAACATCAATTAGTCGATAATGGAACGTGGCGACCACTTGTTATTTTATTTTTAAAGTTCAATATAATTTATTATATATATTTCCGTTTTTTTATTCTATACAATATCTGTATTATTTATTTTGTCGTCCTTAAAAATTTTGCGGTCAGAAATTTCGTGATAAAATTATAAAAAAGGAGAAAGTTATGTTAAAAGGACCGTTTTTAGATAGAACTTGGATGGGACAAAATCCAGATTATAATACATCAGATATAATTATGTTAGGAATGCCGTTTGACGGAACTGTTTCTTATCGTTCAGGTTCAAGGTTCGCACCAGAAATGCTTCGACTTGCAAGTTGGGGGTTGGAAGAATATTCTCCTGAATTCGACAAAGATATCAATGATGTTAATTTCAACGATTGTGGTGATTTAGAATTTCCTTTAGGAAACACTCAAAAATCATTAGATTTAATTGAAGAAAACGTTACTCAAATTTATGCTGACGGCAAAAGAGTTTTTGGTATTGGTGGTGAACATTTGGTTACATTACCAGAGTTTAAAGGTGTTTACTCAAAATACAAAGATATTGCGGTAGTTCATTTTGATGCTCATACTGATTTAAGAAAAGAGTATTTGGGTGAAGAAATGTCGCATTCTGCCGTTATGTATCATATTGGACAAATTATCGGATTTGAAAATCTTAAACAAATTGGTATCCGTTCTGGCATGAAAGAAGAATGGGATATTATGAAAAAATATAATACTTTGTGCCATTCTTATGAAGATTTAGATTGCATAAAAGATAAAAAAATATTTGTTTCTGTAGATTTAGATGTTCTTGATACAAGTATTATGCCAGGAACAGGAACTCCTGAGGCAGGTGGATTTACATTTAAAGAACTTATTGGTTGGTTTAAATATCTTAGAAACTTTGATATTGTTGGTGCAGATGTTGTTGAACTTGCACCTGATTATGATGCATCAGGTGTTTCAACTGCGGTTGCAACAAAGGTTATTAGAGAATTATTAATGGTTATGTAATTATGGTTGTAGAACGATTAAAATTTTTAAGAGATACAATAAACAAGGCAAATTATCTTTATTATGTTGAAGATAATCCTACTTTGTCAGACTTTGAATATGATGAGTTATTTAGAGAATTAAAAAGTTTGGAAGAAAAAAATCCTCTTTTAATTACTCCTGATAGCCCAACTCAAAGAGTTGGTTCTTCAAAAATTCAATCATCTTTTGCAGAGGTTAAGCATAAATATAGATTATATAGTCTTGATAACTCAAATAATTACGAAGACCTAGAAAAATGGTATGAAAGAGTTCAAAAAGAAGTCGGCGATGTTGATTTGGTTTGCGAACTTAAAATCGACGGTCTTGCGATTGCCTTAACTTATAATCAAGGTTTTTTTACTCGTGGTGTAACTCGTGGTAACGGGATTTACGGCGAGGACATTACTCAAAATTTAAAAACTGTAAAAGCAATTCCTCTAAAGATTTTCAAGCCGTACAATTTGGAAGTTCGTGGCGAAATTTATATGCCAAAAACTTCTTTTGAAAAATTGAATGAAGAAAATCTTATGAATGGCGAAAAGATTTTTGCAAACCCTCGTAATGCTGCAAGTGGTTCTATTAGACAACTTGACCCAGAGGTTACTGCAAAAAGAGATTTGTCTATCTTTGTTTACACTCCAATTCTAGACGGAGTAGAAGATGCACCAAAAACTCACTATGAAAGTCTAATGCTTTTGAAAGAGTTAGGTTTTAAAATTAATCCTAATATTAGAAAAGTAAAAACAATCAAAGAGGCTATTGAATACTGTAAGGAATGGGAATTTAAACGATTTGATCTTGATTATGCAACAGACGGTGTTGTAATTAAGGTGGATAGTTTTGCTTATCAAAATGAATTAGGATTTACTGCAAGAGCCCCAAAATGGGCGACAGCATTCAAATTTCCGCCAGAAGAAGTTAACACAAAACTTTTAAAAATTGAAACGGATAATGTCGGAAAAACTGGTGCAATTACTCCAGTTGCCGTATTAGAACCAGTTTTGCTTGCCGGAAGTACTGTTTCTCGTGCAAGTTTGCATAATTTTGACGAAATTAAAAGGCTAGATGTGAGAGTTGGCGACACTGTTTTAATCAAAAAAGCCGCAGAAATTATTCCAAAAGTTATAAAACACGTTGATAGTGAGGAACACGACAGTTTACCTGTGTATGAAGCACCAACAGAATGTCCGTCTTGTCATACAAAACTTGTCGTGCCAGAGGGTGAAGTAAATTTATATTGCCCAAATACTTTTGGTTGTCCAAGTCAAGCGAAATCTCGTCTTGAATATTGGGTTTCTAAAGAGGCTATGGATATGGATTTTATTGGACCAAGCATTATTGAACAACTTTATGCAAAAGGTATGGTTAAAAATCCGGCAGACTTTTACAAATTATCTCAACAAGATTTTATGCAATTGGATTTGGTTAAAGAAAAATCTGCGTTTAATATGTACAATTCAATCCAACAAAGCAAAGAAAGACCTTTAGTAAAATTTATTACGGCTCTTTCTATCCGCCATGTTGGAAAAGAAACCGCTGATTTGTTGGCAAATCACTTCCAATCTTTAGAGGCTTTGCAAAATGCTACAGTTGAAGAAATTGCTCAAATTGACGGTATTGGCGACAAGATAGCCAATAGTATAAAGGATTTCTTTACCCAACCGTATAATTTAGAATTGTTAGAAAATCTCAACCATTTGGGGGTACATCCAACCCATAAAATGGTAGTACAATCTACTGTGTTGAATTCAAAAACGTTTGTTTTGACAGGTACACTTTCAACAATGGGAAGGACTGAAGCGAGCGACAAGATTAAACAACTTGGCGGAAAAACTTCATCTTCGGTTACAAAGAAAACGGATTTTGTTGTAGCAGGAGAAAATGCAGGTTCAAAACTTACAAAAGCCCAAGAATTAGGTATAACAATTCTTTCGGAAAATGAATTCTTAGATATGATTAATATTAAAGAGTAATCCTTCGACGTGAGCCGAGGGTAGGCTCAAGGAAGAGGATTTAGAGTTTATGAACAAGAATTTTAGAATAATCGACGTGAACGGATTTCGTGGTTTGTTATTATTCTTATTCATTGTAGTTTGTTTGGCTTGCGGATTTATCGCATTCCCAGGTTATTTGGCAATGTTATTGTGGAATGGAATTGCTCCATCAATTTCTTTACCTGCAATTAACATGTTCCAAGGTATTTTATTATGGGCAATCATTGCTTTTGCTCTTTATATGTTCGGTAACCAAAAAGTTGTTATCGTTATGCAATCAAGAAAGAAATTTTCAAAATAGTTCTACTGTTTAATCTTGCTTTTTTAATGAATTTGGGGTAAACTCGTTGAAAAAACAAGAAAGGAACTTACTATGAAAAAATTATTAATTGCGTTAGCGGTTTTAGTTGTAATTGTTTCAGGTGCAGGTTTTGTTTGTGCAGTTGATAATGGAACAATTGATATTAGTCTTTCTGGAACAAAGGAAATTTCTCCAGATGCATTTCAAATAACTTTTGCGGTTGAAACTCAAAACGTTGATGCCCAAAAAGCGATTGCAGAAAATAAAGAAAATTCTGAAAAACTTTATAATACTTTAAAATCAATGTTGAACACTGTTCGTGGCGATTATATCAAAACTTCTGATTACAGTGTAAGACCAAATTACGAATACTCATCAAAAGGTAAAAGAAACTTAAAAGATTACTCTGTTTCAAACTCTGTAACTGTTTATGTTAAAGATGTTACTGCTGTTTCAAAATTTGTAAATGTTGCATCAACAAAAGGTGTTACAAGAGTTGATAACCTTGTATTCAAAGCAACAAAATATGAAAACGAATGTAATGCTTTACTTGCTGAATTAACAGGAAAAGCAAAAAATAGAGCAAATGCTAGTTTAAAACCTTTAGGTTTGCAAGTTTTAACTCTAAAATCTTTGAACACAAGTTGCTCAGAATCAACAAATTACCCAATGGTAAATTATACAATGAGAGCAAAAACTCTATCTGCTTCTGCTGATGGTGCTAGTGAAAGTTCTGCTCCAGTTGAATCAGGTAAAACAGTTCTAAAAGCAAACATTAATACAGTATTTTATGTAGGTCAAAGAAAATAGTTTGATAAATAAATAAAATTAAAAGGGTCGGCGGTGAAACCGCCGACCCTTTTTTTTAAATAATTTCTAAAAAATAATTA
>CAVFCO010000144.1:0-6564 GCA_963620955.1 Alistipes senegalensis
AGTTCCATACATTTTTTATCTGTGTCATATTAGACTCCTTTCTTTTATTAGTTTCATAAAAAAGTTTCTTTTAGTCTAATATGTATTTGAACTTGGACAATATTTCGCAGAAATTTTAAGAGATTGTTTCATCTAAAATCTTGCACGCCGATTCAATAAATTTCGCACAAGGACGTTCTTTATAAAAAGTTTTAGTTCGCTTTGTAGGCTTTGGTGAACTTTCATGTTCCATTAAATTCAAAAGTTCACGACAAATCATTGAGCCGTGTTCCTCTTGGAATTTATGTCCTAATTCTTGAATTAATGTGTAATGTTTTTCTTTGTCCTCGTCGTTCATAGAAGTATAACCTTTTTTTAGCCCTGCAACCATAAACATTCCGCTTACAGCACCACAAACCTCACGAAGTCTTCCCATTCCACCACCAAAAGAAGAAGATAATTTTAACAAGGTTTCAAAATCAATACCTAATTCGTCTGCGTAAGCACAAACAACTGCTTGAGCACAATTTCGCCCGTTTAAGAATAATTCTACGGCTTTTTCATAATGTTTTTCCATAACTTGATATTAAAACAAACTTGATGTATTGTAAAATTATTACTAGTTGAGAAAGGATTAAAATCATGTCAAAAGTTGAAGTTATTGAATACCAACCACAAGGCGTATGCTCTCAATTAATGAGATTTGCTATTGATGAAAACGGTGTTATCCAAGATTCTGAAATCATTGGTGGTTGTAATGGTAATCTTAAAGGTATCAAAAGCCTTATTAAAGGTATGAAAATCGATGATGTTATCGCAAAATTGAAAGATATTAGTTGCAACGGCAAACCTACAAGTTGCCCAGACCAAATCGCAACTTGCCTTTTGAGTTATAAAGAACAAAAAGCAAAAGTAAATGCGTAAGAAATTTTAAACGAACAGAACCGGCGAAGCCTTTGGCTTCGCCGGTTCTGTTTTAACTATAAATCTTCCGCTTCAATTTCATTTGCTTTCATTTGCTCTAAGATTTTTTGAGTTTCAAGTTTTTGTTCTTCTTGTAACTTTTTATCTTTTTTGTAGAACACGTTTTTAATTTTAGTTGTCGCTTTTTGTTGTTCTGCTTGAGCCTTTTCTATGTCTTCTACAGTTGAATCTAGAGTTTCAGGTTCAGGCAATGTCGATACAAATTCACTAGCAGAATCAATTTGAGATTGTAAAGCAAGCCATTTGAATGATTTTACAAGAGTTAGAGGTTTATTTACATCACCTCTTACAACAATTTGGAATTTTGTAGCATTCAAATTATCAGTTTTTGTCTTAAACTCTGGAATTTGTTTCATTTCATCTTCTGTTACAGGTTGAGTAAACAATGAAAACATTTTTGCAGAAGCAACATTCAACCCTGGAGTAACTTTAACCAAGTTTACAGGATTTACATTTGCGATAGGTCCAAGAACATTTGAAATCATTGATGTAAGACGTCCACGGACTTTCATATCTGCAGTATTTTTTAATAAATCAAAATCGCCTACAATATAAAGAGTCAAAACATTACCGTCTGATGTAATCGGATTGATTGTAGTTATACCGTTTTTGAAGTCTAATGAGCCTTTCAATTCTTTGAAGTGGGTTGTATCGATTGTTGTTAAACCGTTCAAAATTCCGCCCATTGCAGTTTGGAAGAATTGAGATTCTCTGATATTTTCAGCCAAAATCATATTTTCTAATTTACCAAATGGTCCAATTTGACCGTTTTTAACAGAGAATTTAACATTACCAGCCAAAGATTGCATTTGTTTGTTGTAATCTGTTGCACCACCGTCAATCGAGATATTTGCATTAAAACCAAGTTTACCTGTCAAAGTATCTTTCATATTTGCAGTATCAATCAGCAATCTGTTTGCATCAAGATTGTTACCAGAAACATTGATTTTTAGAAGATTATTCAATAAATTCATTGAAATTCTTCCGTTCATATTGCCATTAAAAGCCTTTGTACGCATATTATTTATGTATAAATTGTTTCTGTGTAAAACAATATCCGCATTTGTATTGTATAAATTGATATTTCCAGTTTTTATGTGTTTCAAATGTACTGAACTATTTCTTACAGATACAGGGATTGAAGTTGGTGCAGGTGCTGGAGTTTTTGCAGGAGGAACAATCCTTGAAGAAGCAGTTGCAACCATCATCAATTTATCTAAATCAAGTTTTCTTGAATTTACTCTCAAGTTTGTAATCTTAGTTACATTAGACGGTTCTAGCGATAAATCTAGTTGTGATGAAATATCAGAGCCGTTCAAATTCAAGTTTTTAGCATTTATATTCAAAGATTTACCTCTGAAATCTAGTGCAAGATTATCCATATTTGTAAGCAAATCTTTTATGTATAAACTATGCAAATTAAAGTGTCCACGTATTCTTGGAGAATTTGAGTTTCCGAAAACGAACAATCTTCCGTTTAATTTAAAGCCCGCATCTCTAAATCCGCAGATTTTACCTGAAAGTTCTTTTGGAATTGTAACTCTGATAACGTTTATAAACGGAGTAGAATTTAAGTTTGCGATTGTACCGTTTATGCCAAAAATTTCGTTTAAATTTTCTGTTTTATTTCCGTTTTCATCAGTTACAAACGAACTTGTAAACAAGCCTGTATCTTTGATTTTTATACGATTTTCTTTAAAATCGATTTTTACTTGCATAACTGTATTTTTACCAACAGTTTGAGCAAGAGTTACAGGTGTAATGTAGTTTTGAGGGTTTGCAAGAATTCTCAAAACAAAATTTTGACGTTTAGAATCACCATTAACGTTCAATGTCAAAGGTAATTTTCCTTTTGCCTCAATAAATGAAACGGCTTGATCGCCCGCAAATTTCTTCAAATCTGTTGCCAAAAGTCCACCGTCGCCTTTGATTTCAAAAACAGGTTCTTTTGAATTTGAATCAATTATGCCATTAAAAGTGATTTTTGAAGTGTTATTTATCAATACATCTGTAGGTTCAAGAGTTAATTTTGTGTCGTCAATATTGACTTTCAAGAAGTTGTCCTTGATTGAAGAACTTACTTGAGGGAATAAAACTGTCAAACCTTTATTTTCTATATCAATTTTGTTTGTTTTTTCTTTTACGTTTGAATTTAAAACGATATTCAAATCCTCGTTCATTACTTTTAGAGAATTGTTTACATCACTCATTAAGAAATTTCTTAATCCAACCTTTGCATTAAAGAAAGCAACTTTCAATTGACCTGCAATTTCTGCATTCAAAGTTACATCGCCGTTATTAATTAAAATTGATTTTTTCAAATCATTTGGTGCAAAAGCCCTATACAATCCTACAATTGGAACTCTATCAGCAAAGATTTTTATATCCGCATTTGAATTTTCATCAACAGAACCGTTTGCTTTTAAAATTGCATTATTTATATATGTATAAGAATCTTTTATGTCTAATTTGTTATTATCAAAAATCAAATTCAAGTTAGTTTTTGCAATACCCAAATTGATTGTTTTATTGATAATTCCACCATCACGAACAAGGATTTTACCCTCTGATTCCAATTTTTTCAAATTTGTTTTGATTTTTGCATTCGCTTCAAGATAACCAGTTCCTGTGATGTGGTTCAAATCATTTTTAATATGAAGAGAATCTAAATATGCTTTTGCTAAAGTGATAACATCTTTAAAATAGATTTTATCTGTGTTTACAGACATATCGACTTTTGTATGTTTGCCATAATCAAACAAGCCTTTTAGGGCAATATTTTCATTTTTTGCAACAGAAAGAGTTGTATCAATATCGGCTTTTGTACCTCTGAATTTGCCGTGGAAATAGCATTCAGGAAGTGAGTAATCTGCTAGATTTAAAGTTGTATTATCAACATTCAAAAATCCGTACAACTTAACTAAGCCGTCTTTTTCACGGATTTTCAATTTTGTATCTAAATTAGATTTCAAATTATATTCTCTGTATGTCAAAACAGGATTTATAAATGGTAACTCAACTCTTTCAGGTTTGTCGTCTTCTGCATCTAGTTTTGTTGCAGGAGGCAAGAATGAGTTTATATCAATGTTTGCAGTAATATTTTTATCTTCATCGCTATAAAATTCTGCATTTGTTTTAACTTTTACAACTTTGCCATTAAAATAGCCTAGATTTAAGCAATCACCTTTTAATTTTAAATCATGACCGGATTTTTTATCTGTAATTAAAACATTATAATTGTTCAATTTTACATTAGGAACTTTAATTCTAATTATTGATGGGTCAAACGGCATTTCTGCTTGCGTTTCATCTTCTTTAGTAATTTTTTCTTCTTGTTGTTGAAGTAAATTTTCAACAAGCATAAGGATTTTGAACTGTTTACCGTCAACGATATCAAGATTTAATTTTGGATTATCAAGTTCTGCTGTTGAAACTTTTGCAGTCAACAAAAATAAACTTGGAAGTGCAATTCTAACTTTTGCCTTGTCTGTTGAAAACAAAGTAGTACCGTCATCAAATTTCACACTAATATCATCTGCCTTAACCCCAATAGAAAGAAGTGGAGTGGTTGTGATTTTAGCATTTTCAAAATTAACATTTAAAGGAATTTGTTCTTTCACCAAACTTTGCACCATAGGTTTGTATTGATTCAAATCAATAACATTTGGTAACACGAACAAAAAGCCTAAATATGCGATTAACAACAAACCGCCGACAATACTGCCTAAAATAATCCAAAATTTCTTCATTTTTATATCCCTAAACTAGTGTAAATCTTTTTATGGCAATATTATACACCAAAAAATATAAACAAATATTTTTTGCGAAAGAAAAAACATCACATCACCAGAACTTGTTATGGGAACTTTTTACAAATTTCTCAAAAAATTCAACATCAAAAAGATACCTGAATAAATCAGGTATGACGAAATTCTATTCATAAATCACAAACTTGCTACTAAATTCCAAGAGCCAATCTATTCATTTGAGCAAGCATATCTTGACCTGCGAACATTGAAGTTTTTGCTTTTTCTAATTCTTCAACTCTGTCTTTAATTGAATTGAAATCTGCTTGCATTTGTTGTGGATTACCTTTTACTTCGGTACCATTAGAAATTTTTACGGCAACATCTGACATATTTGCTTGTGCAGATGCACCTTTTACGTATTCGTTTACACCTTTTTCTAATTTATCAAGCAATTCGTTTCTATCTGTAATTGTGCTTACATTAATACCTAATTTATCACCAAGAGCCTTGATATCATCGTTCAATTGCTTCATATCAATATTTGGTGTTGATTGTTGAGGTTGAACTTGAGAAGTTTGCTGTGTTTTTTGAGATTTTTCGGCTTGAGAAATTAATGCACGAGCCTCAGATTCAGATTTAACCGTACTAGGGTCAATACCAAGTTGCTTTAACTTTTTAATCAACTCCTCTGATAAATGGCTACCACCCATTTTTACCGCACTTACGGCATACATCATATTTGAATTAACACTTGAAACTGCATCTATTCCCATACACATACCCCTTTATTTTCCATAAAGACATGTAGTGTATCGGAATATTTTTATGCAAACTTTATAGTTTGTAACGCAATGTTAAGATAAATTTTTATTCAGCAATAACTTCTTGATGTTCAGGTTCTGGCATAGTTTTGTTCATTACGGCACCTAATTCAGTCATTTTTTCTGCGTTAACAAGAATGCTATCACGTCCATCAAGTTGTCTTAAACCTGCATCAATTTTATCTCTTGCTGAGCGAATATTTTTAACCATATCTGCAAATTTATCCAACATTTTTGTTGCAAGTCGTGAGATTTCTTGTGCGTTTTGGTTTTGACGATTTACCACCAAGAATGAATTAATAATCTTCAAACTTGCCAAAAGAGTTGACGGAGAAACAGGCATAATCTTGTTTTTCCAAGCATAATCCCAAAGTTGATTATCCTCACAGAACATCAAAGAGTAACAACTTTCAATCGGAATAAACATCAAAATATATTCAGGTGAAAGACTTGCATCTTCTGGAGTGTAATCACGTTTTGTAAGTCCAGTAATATGAGCCTTTGTTGATTCTTTAAATTCTTTTAAATGTTGATTTTTTTCATCTTCATTTTCGGCTTCCAAATAGGCAGAAAACGAAGCAAGAGAAGTCTTTGCGTCAATCATTACGCATTTATTTTCAGGCAACATTACAATCGCATCAGGTCTACCCTCAACGGTATTTGCTTTTTGCACAACGTATTCTTCATTTTTTCTTAAACCTGAAGCCTCTAAAACTCGTTCTAAAACGATTTCACCCCATTGACCTTGTGTTCTATTGTCTGCTTTCATAATTTTTGTCAAAGAGGTTGTATCTTGTGCAATTTTAGACCCTGCCTCAATAAATTGTTTTATATTTTCGTCAAATTTAATGAAGTTATCGTTTTCGCATTTGAATTTTTCGTTTGTACGTTTTTCAAAGTCTTCAATTTTTTCTTTGAATTTTGAGAAAAAATCCTCTAATTTTTCTTTATTGGTATTAGTAAGTTTTTCTGAACTTTGCTCTAATATTTTGTTTGCCATATTTTCAAAGTTCATTTCCATTTGTTTTACG
>CAVFCO010000144.1:6595-12900 GCA_963620955.1 Alistipes senegalensis
TTTACGATTGCATCGCTTGAATTTTTGTTCTTATTAATAATTACTGTATAAATAACTGCAACAAGAATTGCACCTGTCAAAAAGCCTACAGCAAAAAGTAAAATTTCCATGTCATATCTCCTATAATCTACATATTATTATATCATACTCATACTTTAAACAGATTACATTTATCGTAGTAGAAAAAAATCATACTCAATTTTTTGGCGGATTTTTCAAAACGCATGCCAGAATTGAATTTGAACCCTCTCTAAATCCTTTGGTCTATATCATTTTATAGACCCTAAACCATTGTTTTTTTAATCTTTTTGTCGATGTTCACTCCTCTAAAAAGATGTAGTATGAACAGTGTAGAAAACAAAAAAAATCTTAGGGACATAAAAAAGAATTTGGGGGAACAAATGAGACAATTCAAAAAACAAGCCAGAGTAATGTTAATTGATGACAATTATGATCACTTGGCAGGTGTTAAAGAACTTTTAAGTATGGAAAGTTCATTTGATGTTGTTGCAGCAACTACTAGTGCTAATCAAGGTATTACATTAATTAAAAAATATAAACCTGATGTAGTTTTAATGGATATGAATATGCCAGAAAAAAATGGTTTACAAGCAATCCAAGAAATCGAAGAATTAGGTTTACAAACAAGAGTTTTAGCATTAAGTGCTTATGATGATGCAGATTTAATCTTCCGAGCAATGAAATTAGGTGCAAAAGGCTATGTATTAAAAACTATGGCATCAGCACAATTAATTTATGCAATCGACGAAGTTGCTAACGGCAAAGTTTATATGCCTCCAATTTTAACAGCACGTTTCTTCGACTACTTCCAAAAATCATTCAAAGAAGAAGAAATTGCTCAACAAAAAGCACAAGAATCAAATTACTTATCAGATTTGACTCAAAGAGAAGAAGAAGTTTTAGACTTGTTAACTCAAGGTGTTACATACAAAGGTGTTGCTCAACAATTGTTCATCTCTGAAACAACTGTTAAAACTCACGTAAACAACATCTTCCAAAAACTTCAAGTAAACGACAGAACACAAGCAGTTTTATATGCAATCAACCACGGCTTTACAAGCAAACGTCAAGCAAGAATGGGCAAACAAACTGCGACTGTATAACAGATATTAACTCCTTTCAAATTTAGAGATTGTCGTGTTATGCAGAAAAAATGTGTAACACGACATCCATTACTTTAAAAAATGTGTGTGAAAAATGGTAAAATATATTAAAGGTAAAAACAGATTAAAAGATTTAATATATATTCAAGAAAACAAACCTTGTAGCGAAAAATCAATCCAAGGTATGGTTCGCTCTATGGTTGAGCCATTGTTTGAAAATCCTGAAGAAAAAGGGGTTGTGATGTATCGTTTCAGCGACAATTCTCAATTCGCTGGATTATTAAAACGTTTAGAATACACAAATGTAGACGTTTACAACTTCTCTGACGGTTCTGATTTATTAAAAGAAAACCTTTGGGATTCAACTCAATTTTTATATGTACTAACAGGTAGATACGGTGCAAGTTTTATTTATGACTTTGAAACAGAAGATGTAGAAGATTTTGCAGGATATTACTTGTTATACAATTCAGTTTCTTTAAGAGAATCTTTTGAAATTATTGAAGCAAATTGTACAAAAGATATCTCAGAATACAAAGAACAATACAAACCTGATAGACGTGATAATATGTTGATGAACTCATCTATCAGAAAAATAGTTGATTTGATGAACGAAACAACACAAGAAGCAATGCTTGTGGATATGGAAAAAGATGCACTTTCAAAAAGTGATGATTTAGCAAAAAGATTAGAATTTATTAATTCAAAATCAAGATATGTAGTTCACGAAATCAGAAATCAACTTTCAATTTGCGAACTTTACGCAAACATAATCGGTAAACACTGCGAACTAAAAGATAACAACGATTGTTCAAATGCAATTGATTGCATCAAAACAGCCGTAAAAATTGCAAGCAGTGCATTAATGGATTTAAAATCTTTAGACAACAAAGATTTACAAGTTTACAACTTGCAAGAAATGATTGAAAAAGCATTATTGCTTTCAAAAGTTTATGCAAACGGTAAAAATATCGAATTTAAAACAAAATTTGATGACCAAAACAGTTCAGTTTTTGCAGACGAATCAAAATTCCTTGCAGCATTGGTAAACATCATCAAAAACGCAATTGAAGCAATCGAAGAAAAGGGCGAAATTTCAATTTCAACAACCGTAAAAGATGATTTCATTTCAATTGTAATCGCAAACAACGGCTCAAAAATTCCGGTAGATGTTCAACAAAAAATCTTCTCTGACGGATTTACAACAAAATCATCAGGTTCAGGAATCGGCTTATACATTTGCAGACAAACATTAGAAGAACAATTCGCAAGATTAGAACTTCTAAAATCAGACGATAACTCAACAGAATTTGAAATACTGGTAAGTATGGTATAGGGGGTGCAAAAGTGGATATTTTATCATCAAGAGCATCAAATATAAGTAAACTTGCAATGGACGGATTGCTAGAAAGACAAAGAGCAATCGGTGCAAATATCGCCAACGTAGAAACTCCAGGGTATCTAAGAAAAGAAGTTGCTTTTGAATCTCAACTTTCAGAAATCATCGAAAGAGAGGATTTAAAAGATTACATAAAAGGTCAAAATAGTATTAAGCCTGCACACGCAACGTATGATGATTTCATGCAAATGCAAGAGGCTCAACAATACAGAAGACCTTTAACAACACAAGAAAAGCAATATTTGATTACAAATTCATACGGTCAATACGACCCACAAGTTATGGACGATGTATTCTCAGAAGGAACACTTGACGGAAACAACGTAGAACTTGAAAAAGAAATGATGGATTTGAACAAAAACGGCACAAAGTTCGTAGTTTTATCAAATCTTGAAAAAAAATACTTTAGTGGAATAAACAGTGTTATTAGAGGCGAATAGTAAAATTTAATAACAACAAAAATATATTATAGACAGGGTGGGAAAAAATGAGTCTTAATACATTTGATATCGCAGGTTCAGGAATGACTGCACAAAGAATAAAAATGGATACAGTTGCAAGTAACATTGCAAACGTAAACACAACAAGAAATCCTGACGGAAGCAAAGGAGTTTACGTAAAAAAATCCGTAAGTTTCAAAGCAATCTACGAAGATGAATTATCACGTGGTGCAAGAAATTTTGCTGCAAACTCAACAGATGCAAAGTTCAATCCAAAAACTGGTAATTTCGAAATCAATACAGGTATTGCACTAAATCAAGGATTAATTTCAAACGGTGTAAGAGTTGAATCAATTCAAGAAACAGATCACCCAACAAAATTAATCTACGACCCATCTCATCCAGACGCAGATGCAGACGGCTACGTTGAATTACCAAATATCAACGTTGTAGAAGAAATGGTTGATATGGTTTCAGCATCAAAAGCCTATGAAGCAAACTCTGTAGTTGCAGAGAACGTTAAGACAATGATTCAATCAGCATTGAATATCTAATAATTAAGGGGTGTGTGAAAAATGAGATTAGATGCTTTAAGTACAAATATTCCGGCAATACAGCCACAATTTAATCCAATACAAAATTATAATAGTTACCTAAAAGGTAATGCATCATTTGAAGTTAACGATGATTTTGGAAACGACTTTGATAGAATGCTTCAAAAAGAAATGACAGCAGAAAAAGTTTCAGCAAGCAGAAAATTCGATAATATGTCGCCAGTAGATAGTTTGATGAACTCTATCGAAAACGCATTCAGCAATGGATTAAATGACGTTAACGAAAAGAAAATGTATTCAGACTCTTTGCAAGAAGCATTTGCAAGAGGCGAAGACGTTAGCGTTCACGAATTAATGATTGCCAGCGAAAAATCAGCATTGAGTTTACAAATGGCAATGCAAATCAGAAACAAAATGATTTCTGCATACACTGATATCAAAAATATGGCATTCTAATAAAAATATTTTTCATTATGTTATAAAAAAGGCACTCTAATCCATGCCAGAGTGCTTTTTTGAATTATTTAATTATGTAACAACTATCGAAAAATTAAACATTTAACCTATTATAAATTTAGTATGTTATAATTTTCTTATGCTGAATAAAATTAAATTAAATAAAACAAATATATTTTTAATTGGAATTTTTATTGCATACTTAGTTTTGTGCCTTTTTGTTGGAAGTTTTCACGAGCAATGGGCTGATGAAGCCCAAGCGTGGCTTTTGGCTAGAGATTGTTCGGTTGGCGACCTGATTTTTAACGAACTAAAATACGACGGACACCCCTTTTTGTGGTACTTAATCCTAAAAGTTGTCCAAATATTCCACTTTCCGTTTGATAAACTGAATATTTTATCATTGTTTTTTAGTTCTATCGGTGTATACATTTTGCTATTCAAAACAAAACTTCCGATGTTTTTTAAAACAACAATCCCATTTTGTTATTGGATTTTCTATCAATATTCAGTAATTGCAAGAAATCATAGCCTTATTTTTCCACTATTGATGCTGATTGCAATGATTTATCCTCAAAAAGAAACTAAAATCATAAAGTATTCTATTTTACTAATTTTATTAGCAAGTGTTAGTATGCACGGCTATTTTATTAGTTTTATTCTTTTTGTTGATTTTATTATAAGCCTATTCAAAAAAATCAATTTAAAACAGAGTTTGCCTGTATTTTTAATCGGCTTGAATTTTGTATGTACGGCATTATATATGAAAACACCTGCTGATAATTCGTTCCCTGCAGGCTTTGTAGAGATAAAAAACTTATTTTTTGCAATAATAAACACAACTTCAAACATATTTTTTAATGCCTCGTTGCAAGAAACTTCAACAGATGTTTTAAGCATTATTCTTGCTATTTTTACGATATTTTTTGTTTGTAAAACTATAAATACAATTTGCACGAATAAAAAGCAAAAAATTCTACTATATATATTGCATTTCGCATTTATAATGCTTTTGTGCGTGTTTTATAATAACGATTGGCACTTGGGATATGAATTTTTGCTTGTGGTCTTTTCAGTTGCGGTAATGAGCAACGTAAACGACTTGCAGTTGAATTTCAGAAAAAATAAATTATTTTATGCTTGCTTTGGTGTTGTTATTTTTATACAACTTTTTTGGAGCGTAAAAAGTTCTTTTGCTGAAAAATATTTTGTTTTTTCACCGAACCAAAAAGTTGCAGAATATATAAAAACAAATCATTTGGAAGATAAAGAAATTGTTGGAATGAATTTCAATACAAATTCAATTAACCCGTATTTTGAAAAAAATATGCTGTCAAACTCTCCAAAATCGTATTGGTACTGGAGATTTGGCACTTATGATGGCAATATTAACTACGAAACAAAACCTGTTTTAATCCTTGACTGGAGCGGATTGGATGACCTTTTGAAGAAAAATGAACTTGATTATGTATACCAAAACTATAAACCAACAAATTTTCATGGAGCCCTAATTTCAAAAGGACGCTTAAAAGAAGACCTCAGCATGGTCGTACTTATACCAAACAATTGAAGTTTAACATTTGATGTATCTAAAGAAATTCCGAACTTTCTTATTTTTGTATTATCGGAAATTACAGAATTTTCAGTAATTTCTTCAAGATTTATATTATTTTCCGGAAACATTATTCATCACCATAAAATTTGTAATCGTCGTCTAAAACCTTATCTAGCAAAATAAATCGGTCTGTCTGTTCCAAAGAACCGAGTTCAACCAAATCACCAATTTTTAAATCACATTTTAACTCTAGCAATTCCTTATTTACTCTTTTTATTGCGTTATTTGTGTTTTGTATTGCCGTAGATAAATAAGCAATTGCACTAGGCATTGTACAAGGTAAATTAGGAGTGAAAGAGTGTATTTCACTCACACCCTCTGCAGAGGTGCAATTTTGCGTAGATAAAGTTATATCATTTTCAAATTGCGTTGTTAATTCAGAAGTTTTGTTTATGTTGCATCTAAATCTAAAGAATTCAGAAATATACATATCAACATTTTCTTTAAGTTGGACTTTACCCTCATAAATACTTACTGTCAGAGGGTTTAAGTTAATAACTTTACCGATATGTATTGCTTTAAAATCCTTGGGATTATTTCTGCTATTCAAGGCTTGCTTTAATATAGTTGTTAAATCTACGTTATTATCCATTTTTTAGTTTACTTTTCTTCATGAACCACTTGAAAATTAATAAAAAATAATAAATAATAAAAATATGAGAAACATTTTATTATTAATATCTTTTATATTTATTTTTACATTGTCAGTATCTGCAA
>CAVFCO010000145.1:0-18068 GCA_963620955.1 Alistipes senegalensis
TTAAATAAACAAATAAGTATTAAATATAATATCGACGAGTCTATTATTGCTGGACTTGTTGTAAAAATGGGTGATGACGTTATGGATATGTCTGTTGCTCACAAATTAGATGAATTTAAAAAGGCATTAGTAAAATAAAGAGGATATAATATGGTAGCAATTAAACCAGATGAAATTAGTTCTATTATTCGTGAAAAAATCGAGAACTATGATGCAAAAACTGAAATCTCAAATGTAGGTTCAGTTCTTGAAGTCGGTGACGGTATTGCTCGTGTTTACGGGTTAAGAAACGTTATGTCAGGCGAGTTGGTCGAATTTGAAGATAACAAAGGTACATTAGGTATTACAATGAACCTTGAAGAAGATAACGTAGGGGTTGTAATTTTAGGTGATTATACTCATATTAAAGAAGGTATGACAGTTAAAACTACAAGCCGTATCGCATCAGTTCCTGTAGGTGATAGTTTGATTGGTAGAATCATCAACCCAACTGGGAAACCTATCGATGGTAAAGGTGATATTTCTTTTGATAAAACTTTACCTATCGAAAAAGTTGCTCCAGGGATTGTTGCAAGAAAATCTGTACACGAACCATTACAAACGGGTTTAACAGCAATCGACGCTTTAACTCCAATTGGACGTGGTCAACGTGAACTTATCATCGGCGACCGTCAAACTGGTAAAACTGCTATTGCAATCGATACAATTATCAACCAAAAAGGTCAAGATGTAATTTGTATTTATGTTGCTATCGGTCAAAAAGCATCTACTGTTGCTCAATTGGCTAAAACTTTAGAAACTCACGGAGCAATGGATTATTCAATTATCGTTTCTGCAACAGCAAATGATGCTGCTCCATTACAATATATTGCTCCATTTGCCGGCTGTGCAATCGCAGAAGGCTTCTTGGAACAAGGTAAACACGTTTTAATCATTTATGATGATTTGACAAAACACGCTCAAGCATACCGTGCAATGAGTTTGTTGTTGAAAAGACCACCAGGACGTGAAGCATATCCAGGGGACGTATTCTATCTTCACTCAAGATTACTTGAACGTGCTGTAAAATTGAACGACTCTTTAGGTGCAGGCTCAATCACTGCGTTGCCAATTATTGAAACTCAAGCAGGCGACGTATCTGCATACATTCCAACAAACGTTATTTCAATTACAGACGGTCAAATCTTCTTGGAATCAGGATTATTCAACTCTGGTATCAGACCTGCAATCAATGCCGGTATTTCAGTATCACGTGTAGGTGGTGCTGCTCAAACTAAAGCAATTAAACAAGTTGCTGGTAAATTAAGATTAGACTTGGCTCAGTTCAGAGAATTGGAAGCGTTCGCTCAATTCGCATCTGACTTAGACCCTGCAACTAAAAAACAATTATTGAGAGGTGAAAAACTTACAGAAGTTCTAAAACAACCTCAATATATGCCGTTAAGTGTTGCAAAACAAGTTTCAATCTTATTTGCTGCTAACGAAGGATACTTAGATGACATTGATAATAAATCAATGATTAAGTTCAAACGTGAATGGTTTGATTACTTCGAAGCAAATTTAGCAGAATTAAATGACAGATTGAATGCTGGTGCTAAATTAGAAAAAGACGATATGGACGCATTAAAACAACATCTTGAGTCTTTCTTGAAAACATTTAAAAATAAATAGGATAAATTATGCCAAATTTAAAAGATATTAAAACAAGAATATCAAGCGTACAAAACACTAGAAAAATTACTCGTGCGATGAAAATGGTTGCTGCGGCTAAAGTTAAAAAGGCTGAATCAACAGTTAAATCAGCAAGACCTTTTGCTGATGAATTGACAACAGTTTTCAAACGTATGCTTAAAACTGTCAATGGTCAATATTCTCTTGAAAACTTAAGAGTAAAATTGCCTATTGATAATTATCCTGTTCTTTTATCTAAACGAGAAATCAAATCAGTTGGTTTGTTAGTAATGACTTCAAACAAAGGTTTGGCAGGTGCTTATAATGCAAATGTTATCAGAAAAACTATTGCAAGAATAAAAGAATACAATGAACAAGGTAAAAAAGTCGAACTATTTATTGTTGGTCAAAAAGGTATTTCTGGTTTTAAACACAAAGTTGATGCCTTAAATTGTGTAATTGCAAAAACTTATGTTTCTGTTGCAAACAACGTAACTGCAATGGGTGCAAGACTTATTGCCGAAGATATGGCGGAATACTTTGTAAATTCTGAAATTGATAAAATTGAAATTATCACAACTCGTTTCAAAAATATGATGTCATATTCTGTTCAAGACTGGGAAATTTTACCACTTGCAGAAGAAGTTGAAAATTGCAAAGAAACTAAAGCAATTGACCCCTTAATGATTTTTGAACCGAGTGTTAACTCAATTCTTCAAACTTTAGTTCCAATGTATATTTCAAACATTATTTATCAAGCCTTGTTAGAGGCACAGGCAAGTGAACTTGCATCAAGAATGACTGCAATGTCTGCTGCATCAAACAATGCAGATGATATGATTAGATTGTTATCTATCGACTACAACAAGGCTCGTCAAGCAGCAATTACTCAAGAACTTGTTGAAATCGTTTCTGGTGCAAATGCTTTGAAATAAATTTAATTTATTTTTATATTTTAAAAGGGCTGAGGATTTTAATCCTCAGCCCTTTTGGTTTTATTTATATTATAAACTATTATTGTTTATTTTGTGCTTCTGCTAGCATTTTAGGAGCATTTGTATTGATGAATTGAATGAAATCATTCAATTTTGCTAGGTATTGTTCTCTCATTTTTGCTTCTTTTGGTGCTTTTGAAAGATTTAAGCCACCGACAAAGTTTGCTTTAGTTTGAACATAATTGATTACTTGAGGTAAGTTTTCAGCATTCATCACTGCTTTTAACTGGTCAAGTACATTAATGTTTTTCATTTCTAATTGCATTGCTTTGTCATTTTTACCAATGTGGTTAAGCATTGTAAGAGTATTGTCTACACCACAAGTTTCGTTTGATTTGTTCAAGAATGCGTAGAAGCCGTCATCTGTTGCTAGATTATGTGCTCCGCCTTGTTCGTCCCATTCTTTTGGAGTTGAAATCTTGTCGAAATCTTTTGCAACTTCGTGCATGTGTCCGTTGCTTGCTTCTGACATCATTGTTACTGCGGTATCAAATTTTGCTAATTCGTAGCATCCTTTTACCATATAACTTTCGTAAACTTGAGCCATTTCTTTCTTGCTTGGATCGTCAGACTTAGTCAATCTTACGAATTCTTTTAACAATTCTTTTGGATTGTTTAAGATGTGGTATTTATCGAAACTTTCAGCGAATTTATTGTAAGTCGCATCTGTATTTTTACCTTTAATTGCAGCAGATAAGTATTCGTTTAAGTTTTTAGTAACTACTTGTCTGTGTTGTGGTTCAATGTTTGCTTCGATAAATGTTTTCTTACCTTGAGCAATATCTGTCAATTGATTTTTCATTGCAAGGTCGATTTGTTCGTCTGTCAAACCTTGTTTGTCAATTTTGCCGTCTTTCATTTGTTTCAACGCATTAACTAAATCAACACCTTGTTTCAAAGTGTTAGAGAAGTTTTTAGCAAGTCCTGCAACTTCTTCTGGAGTAGTTAATGAGCAATCAGGGTATGCTGAACGAACTCCATGTTGTTTGAACATTTTACCTTTCAACTGTTTGATTTCTTTTGTTGCGTTCAAGTTATCCCAATCACGTTGTAGCATAAAGAATGCTTCTTCAAATGAGTCGCCTTTATCTGTAAGTTTGATGTTATCTTGAAGTGAATCCATAAACATCATGCTTTTCAACATATTATTAGGTTGTTTTTCCAAACCTTTGATTTGTCTTGCAACTTCAAATGGAGTGATATTTTTTACGCTTAAATCTTCATCAGAAGATGCATCAATAATTTCCATAAGTTTGTCATAACCCATATTTGGTAGGTCATTAAACTTAGCAACAAAGTCTTTATTGTCTTTTGGGTCAAATTTTGTATCAATAAAGTGTTTTATAACTTTAAAGTCTTTGTTTTGAATTGTATCAATGTTATCTTCTGTTAGATTGTATTTTTGTCCGTTAACCATTGCATCAGTTAAAACTTTAACTGCAGTTGCTCTTGGGTAAGACATTTTCTTTGCAATTTCAGTTAAGTATTTTTGAGTATTTTTATGTGCTTTTGAAACGTCTGCTTCTGAATTGATATTATCAAGGTCTTTCATAACTTGAGCTTCAATCATATTCTTAGTTTCGCCAGCATTTTCTGCTCTTTCCATAACTTTGTCTAAGTATTCAGCAGGAACAGATTTTACTGCTTGCATAACTTGAGCAACTTTACTCATATTTACTTGTGGTCCAACAAATGCGTTTTGTACAAGTGATGATGCAGTTTGAGTTGTATCGTTTTCTGTTGTTGGTAATATTGCATCAAAGAACATTTTGAATTTTTCGCCTTTGATTGCTCCTGGTTCATACTTGTAATCTTCTACAAGAGTACCATTTTGCCAAGCAGAGTTTGTGATATAACCGTCTTTACCACCTCTACCGCATTGGTAGTCAGTTCTCAATAATCCTTTAGAGTCTAACCAAGTTTTCTTGTGTTCGCAAGCACCCCAAGTGTTATCGTGCATGATTGCATCTTTAACTTTAACCTTGCCAGTCTTAGGGTCTTTTACTAAAACTGGAGCAACGTCAGCGATGTATTGAGCGTGTCCACCGTGGTCGTTGTGATAAACTGATGTTCCAGAAATACCAGAGTGTGCAGAATGTTTAATTTGTTCTGCTGCTTTTTCAACACTTTCTTCTGCGTAGTATGGTTTGCCTGTCATTTGTTCAAGAATTCTGATTTCTTGAGGTGTGCAAAGACCTGAAGAACCTTCTTTTGATACCCAGAATGAACCTTTTTCTTTACCGATTTGTTTTGCTTGTTCATTCAAAGGTTTTTCTAATTCTTTTAATTTTGCATCTTTTTCTCTTGAAATTTCAGAGTACATTTTGTTAATGTTTTTAGCAACTTTGTCTAAGGCTGATTTTTCATTGTCAGTCATTTCGTAAAGACCGTCCATATTTAATTTTTCGCCTTTAACTTCTGCTTTTTCAACAACTGCTGCGTATTTTGCAATTTTGTTGTATTTATCTTGCATACTTCTCAAGATTGGTTCAGAAACAACTTTGCCTTCGTCTTCGTATTTTTTCATAACGTCGGCTTTTGTTGCATCTTTACCTAAGCCATATTTCTTAACTTCTTTTTCCAAGTTTTCTGGAATATCAAGTTTTTTGTCTTGAGCAGTTCTGTATGTCGCTGCGGCTTCGTACAATGGCTTGTAAAGTTTTTTCATTTTTGCTTCTTTTGACTTTGGAATAATTTCCTTGTTCATTGCTTCTGTTGTTTCAGTTGAAAGTTCATACATATTGAAGATATTTTCCATTCTTGCGTCGATATCTTCTTTTTTTACGTTTGGATTTTCAGCCTTGATGAAGTTTGCCATTTTTTGTTTTTTCATTGATTCTTCTTCGTAATCAAAGAAGTGCAAATCATCTGATTGAGAACCTTTTACTTCACCCATTTTTAAGAAATGGTTAACAACCTTGTTCATTTCTACATCAGATTTATCTGGCATTAATGCTTTTAATTCATTACTTAAAGATTTGTTTGCTTTTACAACAGTTTGAGCATTAAATCTTGCGTTTTGTCTTTGTTCAACTGCATCTTTTTCTCTTTTTTCGATACCTTTTTTCGCAGAAGCAATTGAATCATCTGCTTTTTCTAATGCTCTTAAATGGTTTTGGTGTGGAACTAATTTTGGATCGTCTAAATCTCTCATATAGTGTCCATCATGGAATGTATCAAAGAATTGTCTGTCAAATGCAGAGAAGTGAGTTGATTGAACATCACCTCTACCAGTGTTTCCTGCAATGTTCATCCATTGTAGAGCAGATGCATCTAAGATTCTGTAACCTTTATCATCAGCATAATCGAAGTCTACTTCTGTTTTTGGAACAGCAATTTTTACATTTGTGCCAAGTTTTGTTGGGTCGTAAACTTCCATTTCAGGTTTGTTGTTAAGTTCTTCCATAATCATATTAACGTATTTGTCTTTGTACTCATACGCCATAACTTTTCTTGATGTAGAAATTGCCGCACACATACCGTGGTGTCTTTGGTCTGTTGTTTTGATTGTAGGTTTGTCTGATTCTGCAGTTTTTACAACCAAGTCATTTAACAATTCGCCCAAAACTTGTGGCTTTTTATCTTTCAATTGTGGATTAATTTTATATTCAGGACTCATCATCTTGTTCATTTTTTCTAAACAAGATTTCTTTTCTTCTGTTGTGATTTCGCTTGAAATTACGAAATAATCAAGATTTTTTGCAATATTTTTAACTGCATCAATTTTTGAATCGTGCATTGCTTGAGGTAAGCCTTTTGTTTTTAAAAGGTTGTTTCTTAAATCCATAACTGCTTTTTCGTCGTCAGTCATTTCTTTTTTGTCAACGAAAGTTGCTTGGAATTGTTTTTGCAATTCGGCTTTGTTTGGAGAATCTGTATTTGCTAAAGCCTTTTGTGTTGCTTGTTGCAATTTGCCTTTCCAATCGTTGTTAGTTTTTTTGTTGTCTAATTCAAAACTTGTACCGTATCTCAAGCCTTGAGCAACATTCATCAAAAATTTGATATTTTCTTCTGATGAATCTTCTGACAATTTTTCAATAGCCGTGCTAATATTACGTTGATTGTTAATTGTAAGAGCATCGCCCTGTTTTCTTAATTGATCAACTGTGTTTTTGTCTTCACGTCTACCTAAAAATGAAATATTGTGCATAAAATTCCCCACCTTTACTATAATCTTGTGTGATTTTATTATACTACTATGCTTGTAATTTGTTAAGCAGTTTTTGCGATAAATATTGGGTTTTTAATATAAATTTACAAAATTATTACAATAAAAACTGCGGATTTTGATTTATCAAAATCCGCAGTTAAATTTATGTTATTCTAGTGCATTAACTATGCAACTTGGATAGCACCTACAGGGCATGCTTCTGCTGCTTCTTTAACGCTATCTTCGTTTGATGCAACTTCTGCAGCGTTAACTTCTGCTTTATCAGATACTGTAAATACTTTTTCACAAATTGATTCGCAAGCACCGCATGCAATGCAACTATCTTCAACTGTAACGTTCATGTGTTTCTCCTTTTACTAAATAGTACTTTTACTTACATTATAAATTATAAAACAAACAAATTAAAAAATCCACTGTTTTATAAATTTCGCAATTGAGTCAAAACCTTCAATCATTCCTAAATCTTTAGGTTGAAGTTGTTTGCTATAAATTAAGATTGGAACATATTCTCTTGTGTGGTCTGTTCCTGGAACTGTTGGGTCGCAACCGTGGTCTGCAGTGATTACTAAGTAATCTTCGTCGCCCATTGCTTCGATGAATTTAGGAATATATGTATCGATTTCTTCGATTGCTTTACCATAACCTTTTGCATCGTTTCTGTGTCCGTATAACATATCAGTATCAACTAAGTTTGTGAAGATGAATGATTTATCTGCATTTGGAACAGATTTGTATTCGATTGATTTTAAATCCAAAGTGTTGTTGATTGCTTTTAATGTTAATTCAAGACCTTCTGTGTTAGAACCAGTGTGGATTGCGTGAGTTACACCTTGTTTGCAGAAGATATCTTCAATTTTACCGATTGCAATAACTGTACCGTTATTGTTTGCAACATCTGTTAAAATTGTGTCTTGGTCTGGAGCAAGAACATAGTCACGTCTGTCTTTACCGATACGAGTAGGAACACCGTCAACTAAGTGGTATGGTCTTGCGATTACACGAGAAACTGTTACGCCGATATCGTCGAACATTTTTCTTGCAATTTTACACCAATCATATAATGTTTCTAATGGGATTAAATCTGTGTCTACAGCGATTTGGAATACACTGTCTGCAGATGTGTAAACGATTGGAAATTTTGTTTTTTGATGTTCATCGTTGTAATCTACGATAACTTTTGTTCCGCTTGCTGCACAGTTTGCTAAAACACCACCACAGTTTGTACGTTTTACGAATTCGTCAATGATTTCTTGAGGGAAACCTGTTTGAGTGAATGTTTTGAATGCTTCTTTTAATACAATACCAGCCATTTCCCAGTGTCCAGTTGTTGTATCTTTACCATTAGATTTTTCTTTCATTGTACCGTATTGACCGATTGGGTTTGCTTCTTTTGCGATACCTTTGAAATCTTGGATATTACCTAAACCTAATTTTGATAAGTTAGGTGCGTTTAATCCACCGTTAAATTCGCAAACATTTTTTAATGTATTACATTCTGGAATGTCATTAAAATCTTTGCAATCAGGCATAGCACCGATGCCCATTGAGTCAATAACTACTACAATCGCTCTTTTCATTTTTTATACCTTTCTTTTTGTACAATATAAACTCTTAATTAATATATACCATGAAAAAAAATTTTGTGTTAGCATATATTTAGTAAAAGAATTTTTAGAGGTACATATATGCAAGCACGAAGAGCAGCAAGAGAATTAGCGTTAATTTTATTTTCACAATTTGATAAAGTTATTAGTAAATATTCAACAAAAGATTTTAATGATATTTTGTTGAAATCAGTAAGAATTTTGACAAACAATGCTTCAAACGATTTAAAACTTACAATTGGACCATTAATCGATATGAAGCAATATATTGATGAATACGAAGCAGATCATGAAACAAACTTATCAAGACCTATGGAGGTTTCAAATGTTCCTGTTCCACTTCCTATGACATCTGATATGACAAAGAAAATTGATGAATTGTTAGATATTGCAGAAAAAGCATTAATGGCTTTGGAAATCGCAGAATTTACAACTCTTGAAAATACTTCTGATGTTCAAGCATACACAATTAAAATTGCTGAAAACTACAAAGCACACCACGAGGAAGTTGATAATCAAATCAAAGAATTTGCAAAAGGTTGGGATTTTGATAGATTAATCAAAGTGGACAAAGATATTATGCGTATCGCAATTACAGAATTGATGTATATTGAAGAAGTTCCACACAAAGTTGTCGTTGATGAAGCAATCGAATTGGCTAAAAAATATTCAACAGAAGATAGTTCATCATTCATTAATGGCGTTTTAGCAAAAGTTATTTACGAACACGGAATTAAATAATGTTTAACTTTTTTCAAAATACTTTTGATAATTTAAAGAAAACAGTTTCAAAAACTGCTCAATCTTTGGTTGGAAATGTTGTTGATACTGTTAAAGACGAGGAAGAATTTTCTGATTTTGTCTTAGAAGATATGGAAGATTTGTTAATTTCTGCTGATTTGGGTGTTAATTACGCATCTGAATTGGTAGATAATTTAAGAAATCAATCAAATGTTAAACCGTCAGAGGTTAAAAATTATTTGAAAAAATCTTTTATTGAAACACTTGAACAAGCCGGCGATTCAAAATTATCAATCTCTGATAACGGCTTGAATATTTATTTTGTAACAGGTGTTAATGGTGTTGGTAAAACAACTTTGATTGGAAAATTGGCTTACCAATTCAAACAATCTGGCAAAAAAGTTTTAGTTGCCGCTGCGGATACTTTTAGAGCAGCAGCAGAGGAGCAATTAGATTTGTGGTCAAAACGTGCAGGTGCTGATATTGTAAGAAAAGATAAAGGTAATCCTGCTGCGGTTGTTTATGAAGCAATTGAAAAGGCACAAAACGAAAACTATGACATTCTTTTAGTTGATACTGCAGGAAGATTACAAAACAAATTCAACTTAATGGAAGAATTGTCTAAAATTAAGGCTGTAATTGATAAAAAAGCACCGGACTCTTTAAGAGAATGTATTTTAGTTTTAGATGCAAATACAGGGCAAAACGGTTTGCAACAAGCAAAAGTATTTACAGAAGCGGTAAAATTAACTTCTGTTGCTCTAACTAAATTGGACGGCTCTGCAAAGGGTGCGATTGTTCTTGCGATTGCAAAAGAATTAAAACTTCCTGTAAAATTAATTGGTGTTGGCGAAAAAATGGAAGATTTAAAAGAATTTGTGCCAACTGATTTTATAAATGCGTTATTCTCATGAAAATTTTAAAAGAAACTTTATCAAAATTAGGTAATAAAATTGAACTGTTAGGGAATGAAAATAATAAGCCAGTGCTTGTTATTGGTGTTTTTCATGGTGATGAGCCTCAAGGTGATTTTTTAATAAAAGAGTATTTAAAATCACACGAGGATTCTGAAATGCTTTTTATACCTTGTTTAAATCCTGACGGTATGAAATTAAATCAACGTCAAAACTCAAATAATGTTGATTTGAATAGAAATTTTCCAACAAAGAATTGGATTGTAAATCCTGACAAAGAATACTTTGGCGGAAATGAGCCTGCAAGTGAGATTGAAACAAGATTTATGGTTGACGTTCTTGAAAAATATCAACCAAAATTGATTTTATCTTTGCATGCACCATTTTGTACTGTAAATTTTGATGGTAACGCACTAGAATACGCAGAAAAGATTTCAGAAATAATAGATTATCCAGTACAGGAAGATATAGGATATCCAACTCCAGGAAGTTTTGGTACATATTGTGGGGTTGAAAGAGGTATTCCGACAATAACTTTAGAGTTAGATGAAAAGATTGATGTAAAAAAACTTGTTAATCCTGTTCATAAAATATTTGATTATATAAATTCCGTGTTATAATTTTTTTAGTTAAAATTTAAGGAGATAAAAATGGCACAAGAACCAAAATTAATCGCAACTGTACCTAGAAGTGCGACAGAACAATTACAAATTTCAATCAACGAATATAAAGGTAAATCTTATTTAGATCTAAGAATTCACTATACAACTGACGACGGTCAAACTTGGTTACCAACTAAAAAAGGTGTAACTTGCTCTCCAGAAAACTTAGAAATTCTAAGAGATGCAATTGAAGAAGCAATCAAAGAATTTACAACAGAGGCTGAAGAATAGTGAGTAAATATGCTCTAGTTCTTGTAAATATTAAGGGCTTAGGCGTAAAAACTTTCAGTTATTTAATTCCAGAAAATTTGAAACAAGTCATTAATATTGGTCAGGCGGTCTTAGTTCCTTTTGGTCGTCAAGGTCTTGTTAATGCCTTCGTTGTGGGATTTTCTGATTATTTGCCACCTGAAATTAAAGCAAAAAGCGTTAGTAAAATTTTAGATGAAAAACCTTTGTTTTCTCTAGAATATTTAAAACTTCTTGAATGGGTGGCGAATTATTATTGCTGTGACTTTATCACGGTATTGAATATGGCATTGCCGTTGAATTTATTAGATAAAAATTCAAAAACAGAAGATTTTGTCGAATTTATAAAAAAAGACGGTGCTACAAAACGTCAATTACAGGTTTTGGATTTGCTTGAAAAGTTCAAAAAGGTTAAACTTGTCGAATTTGAAAAATTGGCAAAAACTACTCGTGCGACTATCAAAAAGTTAGAAGCCTTGGGCTGTTTGAAAATTGTTGAAGATGAGTTATATCGTAATCCTTTGAATATATTTTCAGATGTAAAAAAAGAAGATTTATATGACTTGCAAGGTGAACAGAAAACTGTTTATGAAAAAATTGCAAAAATCAAAAATGCAAAAAATCCTATTTTAATCCACGGTGTAACTGCATCAGGTAAGACCGAGGTTTATTTTAAACTTATTCAAGATACAATCAATGAGGGCAAAAACGTTCTATTTTTAGCACCTGAAATTGCTCTTGCATCTCAATTAACTAAAAGATTAGCAAGAAAATTTGGTATTGATGACATTGCAATTTGGCACAGTTCAATTTCTGAGGGTGAACGTTATGACGTTTGGCAAAAATTGTACAGAAATGAGATAAAAATTCTTGCAGGTGCAAGGTCTGCAGTTTTTGCACCATTGAAAAATATTGGTTTAATTATTATCGATGAAGAACACGAGAGTGCATATAAACAAACTTCTCCTGCACCGAGATATGATGCAAGATTAGTCGCAGAAAAATTGGCAGAATTTTACAATGCAAAATTGATTTTAGGGTCTGCAACACCGGACATTACGTCTTATTATAAGGCTTTGAACTCAAATTCATTGTACGAAATGAAAAAACGTTATAACAATGTACCTCTTGCAAAAACTTATGTTATAAATATGCAACAACATATGCAGGCGGCATATCGTGGAGTTATTTCAAAACCTTTGCAAACTGAGATTAAAGCGACACTAGAAAAAGGTCAACAGGTTATAATTCTGATTAATCGTCGAGGTTTTTCAACATACACGCAATGTCAGGCTTGTGGTCATGTTATAGAATGCCCAAACTGTGCAATTCCAATGATTTGGCACTCTGCAGATAGTCGTTTGAGATGTCATTATTGTAACCAAACAATGACATTCCCTGATGAGTGTCCTGCGTGTGGTTCAGATGCTATGCACAATTCGGGTACAGGAACTCAAAAAATTGAGATGTACTTAAAAGAGTTGTTCAAAGATGCAAATATTGTTCGTATGGATAGTGATTCGTTGATTAGAAAAAATGAACATATCAAAATTTTGAACAGTTTTCAAAAAGGTGAAATTGATATTCTTGTTGGAACACAAATGATTGCAAAAGGACTTGATAATCCGAATGTTACACTCGTTGGTGTAATCAGTGCCGATGCAAGTTTTAATTTGCCAGACTTTAGAGCCTCAGAACGTGGATTTCAACTTCTAACCCAAGTTGCTGGACGTGTTGGCAGAGGTGAATTTACAGGAAATGTATTATTTCAAACTTATAACCCTGATTTTTATGCTCTACAAACGGCAAGAGAACAAAATTATAAACAATTTTTTGATACTGAAATTGTTGCAAGAGAAGAATTTGAGTATCCGCCATTTTCAAAAATTATAAGATTTGTTTTAAGTTGCGAAAATCAATTTAGGGCAGAAAAAGCCGCACAAGAAATTGCTTTGCGTTTAAATACAATGGTTGATAAATTTGGCATATCTGAAAAACTTGAGGTTTTAGGACCTACAATGTGTGTATTTGAACGATTGAATGGTCTTTACCGTTTTCAAATTCTAGTTAAAAATCGTATGGAAGAAAAAGGGCACGATTTTATTTCAAGATTTTTGCACCAAATAGTTTTACCGAAAGATATAAAACTTACGGTAGATGTTGACCCAATAGATATATTATAATTATCTAACAAGGAAACTTGGTTTGTTTATTACCGATTTGCAAAGAGTGTTGCCGTTTGCATCAATACACTCATTTATCGGTGCTTTTGTTCCGTTTGTTGAACAAATACCTATTGCATCAAATGGGTGTCCGCTAGAGTATGTTCCTGTCAAGTTTGCATAACATCTTGAATAAACAATTGGTTTTAACATATAGTAACGAGTGTCATACTGATATGAGCCCGTGCTAGTTTGAGTTAACATTTTTGCAGTAATAGCATTTACAGGGAAGCCTGAACGATAGTCAGGTAAAACTGTACCATCTCTGTACATACGGAATGCAAATACATCGACATTTAATCTGTCAGGTCCGTTTGTTCTATCAGTTGTGCTACTCATTTTACCGTTTACATCAACATAGATTAAGAAAAAGTCTTTGTTCTTAGACCAAACTTTTTCCCAATATTGGATATTCGTGTTAGATGCATCTGCTGGGACACATTCTTTGTATTTTTTTAGTGCCGCAAGTCGAGTTTCGTTTACAGAGTTAGAAAAATCTGCATTATGAGAATTTGATTTTAACGCATTGAACAGAGTTGTTAAATTGGTACATCTATCAGTGTTCGCTGATACGTACTTACTCTCAAATGTGTAAGCATCATGTTTTGGTCTGTTTTGGTGGAATGCTCCGGAAGAATCCCTATATTCATAGAAAGGATATTTATTCAAATAAATTACTTGTCCGTTAGGAAGATACAATTGTGGAGTGTAACTTGTAAAACTTGTCGGGTATGTTGCATCAGAAATCAATGTTGCACCATCGACTGTTGTTGCACAGTTTATGCCTGAATCAGGTACGTTAAAAGTTCTTGCAAGTCTTTGACATAAACCGCTTTGTAAATATTTGAATTGTTGTTTTCTTGCATCAGAAAGAGATGCGTATGCGGTATGTGTTAATAACCCTGGGTCAACTTGTGTATTGTCTTCTGTTGAACGTGCTACGACTTTTGGTAATTGAGTGTTTGCTCCTGGGTATGATGACGTATTGTAAGCCGAACATACATAAGGTGTTCCCGTACGCATTGATCCACATTCATTTACATCACTGGTAAAGTCAATATGAGTTTCTGCTGCGATTGATTTACCTGCGTTTTCTAAAGCCAAAAATGCTGAATACAATTTTATTTTCAACATATATTCATTTTTCGGTTTATTCAAACTTACGCATGCACCAGTAACAATACCAATAATGGTAAAAATCATCATTATTTCGATTAATGATACTGCTGCTATATGAAATACGTTTCTATGCTTCATTCTTTATTAACTCCAAACATTCTTTGTATGTTCTTACTGTATTTATACCACATGTTTGTTTAATTGACTCATTTGTAACGTTAAGAAGGGTAACATTTTCTTCGACTGCGTAAACTTTTATTCCTCGTTTTACTGCTTCAAATACAGGTGTTGAACCTAAACTGTTTGCAGGCATGACTAAATAATCAACCTTATCAACCGAAATTCCACCGTTGTTTACAAGTTTTGGTGCTTGGCTTAAACCAATCAAAATACAAGGTAAAAATGTTGGTGTGATGTATTCTGATGATGCTTTTGGGTTAACGATTTTTGTTGAAATTGAATAATCACAAAAGGCTGGTGAGTGAGCACACGGAATTTGAAGTTCTCTTGTTATATAGTGTGAAATAATCGCTTCAACTCCGCCTACAGGGTCTACTCCGTTTCCGTTTTCGTAATCTTCGTCAGGTTCATCTTTGAATAAGCAAACGACACCAATTGCTTCACAGCCTTTGTCTTTAAGTTTTTTTGCACTGTCTAGCAAGGTTTGAATGTTTTTTACAAAACCTGTTGAAATTCCGCTTTTGTCGACATAAAAATCTACGCCGACTTCTTCTTCTGTTATTTTGTAATCGCTAATGTTTATGCCATAAACCGTTTTTACTGCGTTGATTGTATTGATATGGATATTTAATATATCTTGTGGAATACCTTTATCAAAAACAACTCCAACTCGGTTGTTTGTTGATGGCTCTAAATTTATTTCATTTTTGAAGAACTTATCAATTGCCAAGCCCTCAACATAAAGCATTTCAGAATTTATTCCTGAAAATCCGCCGGCATTAACTACGTTAGGGTTAACAATTAATTTTCCTAACTTTGAAAATTCCCTAGCATAATTACTCGCATCACCTGCATAACCGCCAATAGATGCACCGATTCCTGTTGGAACTATAAATACCCCTAATTTCTCATTGTTATAAGTCATACCAAAATTATACAATAAAACTTGCTAAAATATTTCAATGTAAAATTTTGCAATAAATTAAAAAAATACGCAATAAAAAAGAGGCTTTCGCCTCTTCTTTGTTTATGAAAATCTTTATTAAGATTGTGCACCGTATGTATGTGATGTTTTGATGTTTGATTGCAAAGCACTTGTCCAAGTGTTGATGTAACCATCTAATAAACTGATTTGAGTGTTGCAATTGCTTTCTTTTTGTTGCAATTCATCTTCCCAAGCAGCGATATCAGATAATTCTAAGTTGTATTGATCATCTAATTCATCAACTTGTGATTCGTAATCTGGGTCATCTTTGTCTAATTCGGCTTTTTTTGCTTCATAGTTTTCTGATAAAGCACTAGAGTCCTTAGTCGCTTGAGAGCGTTGATTAGTAATCTGCATAAGTTCAAATTCTTTATCAGATTTTTGCATTTTATATGCCAATAGCATTGTTTGTATTCCTGCGTATGCCATAATGCACCTCTAACTTTCTAAGTACTACATCATACCTTACATTATTATAAAAACTTTTAGAACACCTCGATTTCAATTTTGATTTATTTTGTTACAAATCGTTACATAAAATACTTAATATCCACTTGTCTATATAAAACAAATTATTCTTGTAATACAATAAATACTATAAGGTAGGTAAGTTTATGAAGAAAATATTTATTTTATTATTAATGTTATGTTTTGCAAATGTTTGTTTTGCAGATGATTTTAAAACTTATTATGATAACGGTCAAAACTATTTGAATTCATCTCAATATACAAACGCAATTGCTGAATTTAAAAAAGCATTAAGAATTAATTATCTAGATAATTCTGCTAGAATTGGTCTTGTAAATTCTTATTTGGCACGTGCCACTTATTATGCAAACAATGCAAACGATTATGATAGAGCCTCAAACGATTTCCGTGCGGCTTTATTCTATTTAAAATATTATCCAGAAGAAAAAGATGTAACAGCATCTGCTAGTGCAATTCAAACAACAACTGACAATCTTGAAGAATGTATGAATGCTCTAGGACAGTTAAAATCTCCTCAAGAACGTTACAATAGAGGTTCTGTTTTAAGAAAAAATGGTGATTTACCTGCAGCAGGATATGAATTTTTCATGGCTGCTTCAATCGGTGATAATAACATCAAAAAACATTCTTATTCAAATATTGGTGATATTATGTCAGTTCTTAACAACAACAAAAAGGCTGTACAATATTACCGTCAATCAGTTGCAATCGACCCTAACAATGTTGCATTAAGACTTAAATATGCACGAATTTTAGACAAACTTGGACAAGACGATTTGGCTGTTCAAGAGTACAACGCTATTTTAGCAAACAGTGCTAATAATCAAGAAGTTTTACTTGCGTTAGAAAAAATTTATACTAAAAAACTTGCAACTTCACCAAATAGTGCCGAGTTAAATGCAAATTTGGGTGCAATTTTACAACGTGAGAAAAAATATGATGCTGCACTTACATATTACAAAGCCGCAGAATCGATTGACCCATCAAGTGTTCAAACAAGATTAAATATTGGTACTTTATACCAACAAAAGAAAGATTATAACAGTGCATTATCTGCTTATAATTCAGTTTTAACTTTATATCCTAATAATTTGGAAGCAAATTTATATAGAGCACAAGTTTTATCTGAATTAGGAGAAAAAGAAGAAGCGGTTAAAACTTACAAAAAAGTTTTAGAAATTGACCCAACTTCAACTCAAGCAAAAGAACAATTAATTGTGTTGCTAAAAGACACAATGACTCCGGAAGAGTTATTGAAATCATTAAGTGCAGATGCAAACATTGATAAATCTTCTGTAACTGCAATGTATGAATACGCAAAAGACCTTCACGGTGATAAAAAATACGATGAAGCGATAACATATTACACAGAAGTTTTAAAATTTGACCCAAATAATCCAGAAGTCTACACAAACTTGGCTTTGGCTTATGCGGATAAAAAAGATTTTGAAAATGCAAATAAATATATTAATGGTGCAAAAAATAGATTTCCAACTAACGAAACTGTGAAATCTGCATTCAGCAAAATTAATGATATGTTTGCAGATGAAAAATATCAAGAAGCTCATAAATTTTACGCAAACCAAGAATATCAAAAGGCATTGAATATTTATTTAACAATTTATCCGACAACAAAAGATGTCCTTATTGCCATTGCTGCATGCTACAAAGGTTTAAATAACATCGATAAATCTATTGAATATTACAAAAAAGTATATGATATGGATAAAAACGATTCTGATGTAGCATACCATTTAGGTGCTTTATATGCAGAAAAAGACAATTGGTATTCTGCAAAAATCTACTTGCAACAATCAATCAAACTTAACCCTAAAAACGTTGATGCAGAGGACTTGTTAGCAACTGTAATTGAACAAAATAATGTAAATTTAATCGGAAAAGTTGTAGATTTGTATAATGCAAAAAATTATGACCAAGCATTAAAAATTATTAGTCAAATTCTAACAGAAGAACCTAAAAATGCTTATGCTTATTACTACAGAGGTTTAATCTATGATGCTCAAGAAAAACCTTTGCAAGCAATTCCTGAGTATAAAAAGGCTGTT
>CAVFCO010000146.1:0-2576 GCA_963620955.1 Alistipes senegalensis
AAAGAAAGAAAATTAAGAATTGAAGATGCTTTGAATGCAACAAGAGCAGCAAACGAAGAAGGTATCGTTCCTGGTGGTGGTGTTGCATTATTAAGAGTTCAACAACACTTAGAAGAAAAATTAAACTCAGAAGAATTCGCTTTAGATGATGAAAAAATCGGCTACAAGATTTTAACAGCAGCATTAGATATTCCTCTAAGATTAATCGCTAACAACGCAGGTGCATCTTCTGACGTTGTTGTAGAAACAGTAAAAGCAGAAAAAGATTCTTACGGTTATGATGCATTGTTGAACACATACACAGATATGTTCAAATCAGGTATCGTAGACCCAGCAAAAGTAACTCGTTCTGCATTAGAAAACGCAGCATCAATCGCAGCAATGTTGTTAACAACAGAAGCAGCAGTTGTAGATATTCCAGAAGAAAAACCTGCAACTCCAGATATGTCAGCAATGGCAGGTATGGGTGGCATGGGCGGTATGATGTAATATCTCATACTAAACATAACGTACAAAAAAAGTGCGGTGATTTCATCACCGCATTTTTTTATATCTTGAAAAATGTATTGCAATATGTTATAATGTAATACAAAGTATTACAGGAGTAAGTATGGCATCTGAACAAATTTCATTAAGAATATCAAAAGATTCTAAAGAAAAATTAGAATTATTGGCAAAATCTACAGGTAGAAGTAAAAATTTTTTAGCACAAGATGCTATCGACAAATATCTTGAACTTGAATCTTGGCAAATTTCTGCAATTCAAGAAGGAGTAAAACAGATTAATGACGGTCAATTTGTTTCAATCAATGATGTAAAAAAAGATTGGGACATTAAATAATGAACATCAATTTTTCAAAAGCCTCTGTTGACGATTTAAACTCGATTAAAAAGTATATTTACGCAGATAACAAACTTGCAGCAAAGGAAATTGTAGAATATATCATTAAAACCGTAGAAACTGTTATTTCAAACAATACTGCAATAGGTAAAGCCGGTAGAGTTCTTAGTACAAGAGAACTTTGTTTGACAAAATATCCATACATAATTGTCTATCAAGTTAAAGAACAGCAGTTATTTGTTGTGAGAATATTACATTCTTCAAGAAAATGGGAATAAAAAAAAGGCGGTGATTTCATCACCGCCCTTTTTTATTAAAATATTTTTATTCTTGAATTAAAACATAAGACCCTGGTTTTACTTCTTTTGATAATTGAACAATTACGTCATTATCCATTCTCATACAACCGTGAGAAGCATAAGTACCAATGCTTGCAGGGTTATTGTTTCCGTGAATAAATTCACCGTTTGAACCTAAATCTTTACCTGTTTTTGGGTCAATTGTTGTCAAAATCAAGATTTTTGGACCGTATGCTTTTGGACTTTTACGTCTTTTTGTACCTGCAGGTGCTTCAGTATAAGGATATGTTTCAATATGAGAAACCTTTCTCAATCCTGTACTTGTTGGTGAAGTCTTTTTACCTGATGCAACTTGGTAAACTTCAAAAGCATTGCCGTCTTTATCATATCTATACAATCTATTTTCGCTCAAATCAACTACAATTGCGGCATTTTGTTTTTTGCCCGCAACTTCAATTTGTGCTGACGGAGCGTTTGCTAAAATAGTTTTGTCATGTTTATCAATTCTTTTTAAACCAGATTGAGAAGTTTGCGGAACTGATAGACCTTCCATTTCTGTCAAACTTTCTACTTCCATTTGACCGCTTGAAAAAATACTACTTGCTTCTTCTTGCTGAACTTTCATAGTTCCTGCATTTTGTGTCATATTTGTGTTAAAAGAAATTTCACCAACTTTTGTCATAATTAACTCCTTTTGTTTTGTTATCATTGTAGCACAAATTTAAAAAATAAGTACAAATATTTTTTTGCTATAATTTTTTAAGAAAAGAGGTTTTTATGAAAAATATTTTAATTATAAATTTTGGTGGAATTGGTGATGAAATATTATTTTTACCAACATTAATCTAAATCTTGTTTTTACCAACATTAATTTCATTAAAAAAAGAATTTCCAGAAAGTAAAATAACTTTATGTTTAGAACCCCGAAGCAAAGGCATAAAAGACCTTACAGATACAATTGACGAAGTTATGCTTATTAATCCAAAATGTAAGCATAAATATTTTGAAATGCTAAAACTTATAATTAAAGCACGATTTGGCAAGTTTAATATGGTAATTTCTGCCGGTGGAAACAAACTTATAAGCATTTTATTGTTCTTAACAGGAATAAAGAAACGTTATGGCTACAATACAGGTAAATTAAGCGAAAAACTTTTGACAAAAGCCGTACCGTTAAACAAGCAACAATATGCCTCTTTGATGTACCACGACTTAATCAGAGATATTACAGATATAAGAACTGATGTTCCTGAAATTAAACTTGAAAAAGGCGAAAAAATTCCAAATTCAGTGCTTATTCACCCTGGGGTAAGCAAAATGAGTATTGATAAGAACATGATTAAAACAATTACTCCTGAAATTTGGGCAGACGTAATAAAACTATTATTAGAAAACAGCAAACACGTTACATTAACTGGTGGTCCAGACGATAAAGA
>CAVFCO010000147.1:0-8506 GCA_963620955.1 Alistipes senegalensis
CTCTAATTTTACTATACTTGAGGTGTTAGTGTTGCGATTACTTCTTGAACGCACTGGTTTTTACGTTTGTTAAGTTTTGTTAATCTTTGACTACCAAAGTTTACGCAAAAAGTCAATTTTTTTGACAAAAAATACTTTATATAAGTACGAGATATTAGAGGATTATTTAAAATGACAAACAATGTAAATTTTACTGGTAATGGAACTTATTATTCTCCATACGATATACAAAATTTGGCAAAATATGCAACAGGTGTTGCAATATCTCATCAACCAGTTATTAATGGTTCTGATTTAGTTTCAGGTTGTACAGGTAACTTGGCTATTCAAGGTTTGTCTTGGTTAAAAGATAACAAAGGTAATTATGCTGGTGCTTTAAAAACTCAAGCAGAATCTGCAAGACAATTATCTAACTTATATAAATCACAAGATACATTTACAAAAGGTGTAAGAGCAGTAACAAATGCTTCTTCATCTGCAGAATTATTATCAGCAATTCCAAGTGCTGAAAAATTGGCTACAATGTCAAAATCTACTCAAGGTTTATATGAACAAGCAAGAATTGCAGCAGAAACTTTAGGTCAAACTGGTACAACTCATGCTTATACAACAGCAAACCAATTGTTATGTAAAGCAAATGCTGCCGCTGCTACAGAAGCCGCTACTAACGCAACTGGTTGGTGGAGTAAGACTAAAAACTTCTTAGGCTTTAATAAAGCATCTGCAGCAATTAATACTGCTGCTGCAGGTAGCAAAGTAGGAAGTGCTTGCTGGAATACATTCAAATCAAATGGTGGTCCTGCTATGTTAGTTATGGAGGGTGCTACTGAAACAATCTTTAATGTTGTTCCAACTTTCAAACAATTAGGTGCTAAATCAGGTATGAAACAAGTTGGTAAATCAGCAGTTAAAACTGTTGCATCAGTAGGTGGTTGGGTTGCAGGTGCTGCTTTAGGTACTAAAGTTGGTGCAGCAATCGGTTCAATTATCCCAGGTGCTGGTAATGCAGTAGGTGCAGTTGTTGGTGCAGCAATCGGTACTATCTGCTCATTAATTGGTGGTACAATTGGTAGCAAACTTGCTAAGAAAGGTGCTGAAAAGATTGTTGGTAAAGACGAATTAGTACTTGCTCAAGAAAGACAAGCAGCACAATTGGCACAACAAGCACAAATTGATAATAACGTTTTAGGTGCCGTTACAAATGCCGCAGCAGAAAGATTAAATGCAGAAGGTGTTACTGATAAAGATTCCCAAATCGCTTATAACAGTTTAACTGCAGTTGCTTCAGGTTCTTCAATCGCAACTCAAACACAAACTCAACCAACTCAATATAAATCTCAAACTGCTCAACAAGTTGCAGCACAATCAGCAGGTACAGCAAACCCATTTGCTACAGCAACTCCATCATTCACTGCGAACTCTCAAATGTTAGATGCATACGCAAGACAATATGGTTTAGCATAATAAAACTCAAAAAATAATATAAAAAACAAAAAAGAGAAACGTAAGTTTCTCTTTTTTGTTTTAATTAACATTTACGGTAGTTGTTAATTTTCCCCTAATCTAATAGCAATTTATTGCCTTTTTAAAGTGATGTAACATGGTAATCTCGTTCGATTTTTGTTTGAGATGTTTCCAATGCTGCACTAAGTGCATTTTCAATAAAACATTTAATGCTTTCAATATCTTTTTTCAAATTAATGAAATTTAAAGTTTTTTGTTCTTCTAATGCTTTGTTGAATCTTTCGTAACTTAAGTTTTTTCTCATAACACATACTCCTATTATTTTGTTTTACATATCTCTCATACTATTGATATCGACATGTCAAAATTCAAACTTTAGGGTTTTATTTATTTTGTGTTACAAAAGTTAATAATTTGTTTAAAAATATGAAAGTATGATTTTGCTATAACCTTGTTATATTTAGGATTTTGAATGATTTTTGAAAGTTCGTGTCTTATTATAAAATTGTTTTTAACGTTTATAAAAAATCTATATTTTGATTTTCCTGCATTTTTGCCGTGATTTCGTTTGTTTACAAGTGTTTTGTCGATTATTCTTGAATTTCCTTGTAAATGTGCAAGGTTAAAGATAAGTTTATCTGGGCATATTTTCCAGCCTGCTGAATTTTTGTAGTTCAAAAGAGGTGTTAAAACTTCTTTTTTCAACATTCCACAACTCATCGGCGACCACCACCAACCGCCAATGGCAGAGTTTTGTGGTGTTAGTGTCTTATTTTCTTTTCCGTTGCAACAAATAAGTGCGACATCATTTTCTTGTAATTCTTTTAGCAAGATTTCTGCGTATTGTGGATAAATTGTGTCGTCTGAATCAATTATACTAACGTATTCGCCTTTTGTTTCCTTTAATCCTGTGATAATTGAGGCAAGTTGACCTTTGTTTTTGTCATGACAAATTAGTTTTATTCCTTCGATTTTTTTTAAAATTTCTACAGAATTGTCCGTTGAAAAATCGTCAACAACGATAATTTCAAAATCTTTAAAGGTCTGATTTTGAATACTGTTTATTGTTTCTTTTATATAATTAGCATAATTGTATGATGTAACAATGAAACTAATTGTCATCGTTTAACCTTATTCTTTTTTGTTTTCTAAAAGTGATGAGAAGAATGCTGCTAAGATAAATCCTAAGCCTAGCAATCCTGTAACAACTTCTGGTACTTCCACTGTAGTTGATACAAACATAATTATTGATAATGCCCCAATTGCCCAATGAGCACCGTGTTCTAGGTACATATATTTTGCTAAAGTTTTTTGTTCAACTAACATTATTGTTAAAGAACGTACAAACATTGCACCGATAGAAAGACCGATTGTAATAATCACAATATCTTGACTAAGTGCAAATGCCCCAAGAACTCCGTCTAAAGAGAACGATGCATCAATTAATTCCAAGTACAAAAATGCAATTAATCCACCGTGTTTTGCTGTTTCTGACAAATGTTTTGCTCGTTCATTTTCGTGTTTTTCTAACCAGTGAGTAATTCCGTCGATTAAAAGATATATAACAACTCCAATGATTCCTGATGTCAGTACTGAGGATTTGTATTCAGCAGGCACAAAGTGGTGCGTAATCAACACTGCAATAAGTGTTACTATTGTTTCAAAACCTTTTATGTTGCCTAATTTACAACATAATGGTTCTAATCCTTTTATCCAGTGAGTATCTTTTTCACAATTGAAAAAATATGCTAGGAATAACATTAACAAGAATGCCCCACCAAAAGTAACAATAGGTGCGTGTGTTTGATGTAAATAATGTGCGTATTGGTTAGAATCTGTAAGTGCAATGTTTAGAACTTTTAAAATATTTAATTTTGCAAAAATGCTTACAACTAATAGCGGAAATAAAAATCTCATGCCAAATACAGCGATTGCAATACCCCAAGTTAAAAATCTTCTTTCCCAAATTTTGTCCATTTTTTCTAACTTCATTGCATTAACAACTGCGTTATCAAATGACAAACTTACTTCTAATATTCCTAGGATTAATGCGATAAATACGCAAAGTAAACCAGTTCCGTTGTGTACGTGTTCACCCCATAGGTAAGCACAAATTATACCTGCGAATGTTACTATGTATGAGCCTGCAAAGTATTTCATTATTTTAACTCCTTTATTAACATCATTGCTTTTTCTTTTAAAGAGTCGTAATCGCTATCGTTATGGATTACGTAATCCCAATCTGTGATGTGGTCTAAGCCAACTTCTGTGATGTCGTTTTCACCAATCAAAGTTCCTCTTGTTGCTCGGATTTCTCGTGGGCATTCAACTCTGATTGAGATTGCACCTGCCTTTTTAAATGTTTCGTATTCAAAAGGCACTCTAACGTCAGTTACCATAATGTTTCCGTCCTCTGAAATTATCTTTTTAATCCAGTAATCATCACTTTGGCATCTGCCCCAGTTTCCTAAATCGATTAAACCTTGACGATAATTTGCCTTGTTCTTTTCAATTTCTTCATAAGTTAAATTATGTTGTCTGCCATATTCTAACTTAATGATGTCGCCCATTGCACATCTATGAAATTCTGGCATGTTTTCAAGCAAAATCTTTGCAAGAGTATCCTTTCCAGAATATTGTTTTCCTGAAAATATTATGATTTTATCTGCCATTTAATATCCCTTTTTCGATTTGTTTAGTTGTTTTGTATATATTATATGTCAAATAAATTAATATTTCACGTATTTATCCTTGATTTTTGGCATGCCTTTAATGTATAATCGGTATGGTACATTAGCGAAAGTGGAATAAGATGGCTTTAAATTTTCAAGAACTAATTTTTAATTTACAAAAATATTGGGCAGACCAAGGTTGTATTATTCAACAACCTTATGATATCGAAAAAGGTGCTTCTACAATGAATCCGGCAACTTTTTTGAAAGCATTAGGACCTGAACCTTGGTATACTGCAATGGTTGAACCTTGCAGAAGACCTACAGATGCAAGATATGGTGAAAACCCTAACAGATTGGGACATTATTACCAATTCCAAGTTATTATGAAACCAACTCCAAAAGATGCTCAAGAACTATACTTGAAATCTTTAGAAGCAATCGGTATTGATTTAACAAAACATGATGTTCGTTTCGTTGAAGACAACTGGGAATCTCCAACTTTAGGTGCTGCCGGTGTAGGTTGGGAAGTATGGCTTGATGGTATGGAAATTACTCAATTTACATATTTCCAACAAGTTGGTGGCTTAGAAGTTAAACCTGTTGCATTGGAATTAACTTATGGGGTTGAACGTATTGCAATGTACTTACAAAATGTTCAACATTTCAAAGATATCAAATGGAATGAAAAGTTCAACTATGGCGAAATCTTTATGCAAAACGAAGTTGAACAATCAAAATATAATTTTGAAGTATCAAACGCAGAATCTTTGTTCAAAATGTTTGATTTATTCCAAGCAGAAGTAGATTCTTGTATAGATGCAGAACTTGTTCTTCCTGCTTATGATTACACATTGAAATGTTCTCACACATTCAACTTGTTAGATGCAAGAGGTGTTATCAGTAAAGATGAAAGAAACTTGTTCATCAACAGAATCAGAACAATGGCATCAAAAGTTGCAAGATTGTATGTTCAACAAAGGGAAAAAATGGGTTTCCCTCTTTGCAAAAAATAGTATGAAAAGATAAATAGTATTAATAATTAAAATTTTAATTATTTTTGAAACCACGGAAGAGAAAAATGGCAACAAAAAGAGAATTCAGAATTGATTTTACGAAAGTTGGATTGAAAAATATTTTAAAACGTAAAAATCCTGATGATATGATTAAAGACGCAAAACGTAATGGATTGAAAAAAACGTTGAATGCTCTTGACTTGATTATACTTGGTATCGGTATTCTTATCGGTTCAGGTATTTTTGCTGTAGTTGGTATCGCAGCAGCAACTCCTGGAACTGGTGCAGGTCCTGCACTTGTTTTATCAATGATTATCGCAGCATTTGCTTGTGTATTTTCAGCATTGTGTTATTGCGAATTTGCTGCAATGCTTCCGGTTGCCGGTGGTGCTTATGTTTATACGTTTGCAACTCTAGGTGAATTTATGGCTTGGATGGTTGGTTGCGTATTGATGTTAGAATATGGAATCGGCTTTATCGGTGTTGCTTGTGCTTGGTCAAATTATTTTGTTCAATTCTTACGTGGATTTGAAGGTCATTTGCCTGTAGTTTTCACAAACCCTCCGATTTGGTTAATTACTGATTACAACTCTGCAATGACAATGTTAGGCGACAGTGCAAAAGATGTTTTACCAACAATTTTCGGTATGCCTATTTCAATAAATTTACCTGCAATTTTAATTATTATATTAATCGCCTTAATTTTAAAATGCGGTACAAAAGATTCAACAATTATGGCTACAGTAATGGTAGTTATTAAGTTAGCAGTTATTGCTGCGTTCGTTTTTGTTGGTGCATTTTACGTAAGACCTGAAAACTGGACTCCATTTGCACCAAACGGTTGGAACGGTATTTTTAGCGGTGCATTTATAATTTTCTTTGCATATATCGGTTTTGATGCTCTTGCGACAACGGCAGAAGAGTGTAAAAATCCTCAAAAAGATTTGCCAATTGGTATTATCGGTTCGTTGTTAGTAACAACAATTGTTTATGTATCAGTTGCTTTAGTTTTAACTGGTATGCAACCTACAAGTGGTGTTGCTATCCCTCAAGAATTTTTGAAAGCACCAATGGTTTATGTAATGAACCTTGTTCATCAAGATTGGGTTGCGGGATTTATTTCTGTTGGCTCTCTTGCAGGTTTAACTTCAGTATTGTTGGTAATGTTAATGGCTACAACTCGTATTTTATATGCAATGAGCCGTGATAATTTCTTGCCATCAATATTTAGAAAATTGAATAGAAAAACAAGAACTCCAAACTTGTTAACTTATACAGTTGCATTTATTTCTATAATTGGTGTTATCTTTATGGACTTAAATGCCGCAGCAGAACTTTGTAATTACGGTGCATTCACATCATTCATTATCGTTTGTGTTGCAGTATTGATTTTACGAAAAGTTGACCCAGATAGAAAACGTCCTTTCAAAGTTCCGTTTTCACCTTGGTTCCCATTAATGGGTATATTCTGCTTGTCAGGTTTGATGATTTACTTCTTAATGACATCAGCAAGCCCTATGTCAGCAGTTATATTCCCTCTTTGGATTGGGCTAAGTGCCTTGATATACTTCCATTACGGATATAAGAAAAATAGAAAAAAAGAAGCAAAAATGCTTGAAATTAAACAAAAAGCATTAGAAAAATTGAAACAGAAAGAATTAGAAAATAATGGCTAATAATAAACAATCACTTTTATCTAAAATTAAATTATACATAAATAACGCTTTTACAAAACGTTCTATTGATGATTTAATTTCAGCAAGCAAACACTCAGAGTTAAAGAAAACTTTAGGAGCATTTGACTTAATTATTTTGGGTATTGGTGCAGTTGTTGGTACTGGTATTTTTTCAATCATCGGTATTGCAATCAAAGGCGGTGCTGAAAGTGTTGGTGCCGGTCCTGCCATTTCAATTTCAATGGTCTTAGCAGCAATTGCTTGTGTATTCTCAGCATTATGTTATTCTGAAATCGCTGCGATTATTCCTGCTGCAGGTAGTGCTTATACTTACACTTATGCAACAATGGGTGAATTTATGGCATGGATGGTCGGTTGGATTTTAATGCTTGAATATGCAATTGGTAATATTACTGTAGCAAGTGCTTGGTGCGGTTATTTTACTCAGTTTTTGAAAGGTTTTTCTCACATATTACCGTCATTTGTTACAAATTGCCCAATTTGGCTTAGAAACGATTACATAACAATTTCTCATATGTGTAATAATTATGGTTGGGATATTCACGATAAAATTCCTTATTTATTTGGATTTATCCCTGTTGCTGTAAATGTTCCAGCAATTTTAATCGTATTATTCTTAACTTTGTTGTTATTACGTGGAGTTAAAGAATCGACTAAATTTGCAAGTTTAATGGTTGCAATTAATATATTCATGATTGTATCTTTCATTATTTTAGGTGCATTTTACGTAAAACCTGAAAACTGGTCGCCATTTATTCCAAATGGTTTAGAAGGTGTTTTCAGTGGTGCGTTTTTAATCTTCTTTGCATACGTTGGTTTTGATGCAATTTCAACAACCGCAGAAGAAGTTAAAAACCCTCAAAGAGATTTACCTATTGGTATTTTAGGTACGTTAATTATTTGTACAATTTTATATGTATTAGTAGCATTGGTTCTAACTGGTATGGTTCCATTTGGAAGTGTTGATACTGGTGCACCTTTGGCTCACGCAATGAGTTTTGTTCATCAAGACTGGTTCGCAGGATTAATTTCTATCGCCGCTCTTGCAGGTTTAACTTCTGTTTTACTTGTTTATCAGTTAGGTACAACAAGAATTTTGTTTGCAATGAGCAGAGATAACTTTTTACCAAGAAGCATGAGAAGAATTAGCAGAAAAACAAGAATTCCTGTTACATTAACATGGTTATCTGCACTTGTAGTTATTCTTGGTGCGTTGTTTATGGACTTGAGTATTTCGGCAGAACTTTGTAACTTCGGTACATTTACATCATTTATCATAATTTGTATCGCAGTTTTGATTTTAAGAAAAACTGACCCTGATAGACCAAGACAATTCAAAGTTCCATTCTCTCCATTATTCCCTCTTTTAGGTGTGTTCTGTTGTGGAGGCTTAATGGTTTACTCAATGTTTAGTTTAACAACTTCTGCAATTCTGTTCCCTGTGTGGTTGTTAATCGGCGTTTGGATTTATATGGCTTATGGCTATCATAAAAAACGTTTAGAAGAACAAAGACGAAGATTTTATTCTAGAGAAAAATAATTAATAAGGGCGGTTCGACTGAAAGTCGAACCGCCATGTTCATATACCATTTTAGGTATTTGTTAAGAAATGTTAACTTACATTTAATAAAAAAGTCAATTTTTTGAGAAAGAAAAC
>CAVFCO010000148.1:0-14343 GCA_963620955.1 Alistipes senegalensis
TAAATTGAGAATAAATAGTGTCGTCAATTTTTTTTTTAAATAAATTATAGCAATCTATTATATCAGATTTTCTATACGCATCAATGCAGTGATGTGGAAAATGGTCGTATATTTTACCATATTTATCCTTGATTAACTTTTCTGCATTACGTAAAACTTGTGCATAATGGTTATTAAATTTATGGTTTGTTTTAACGTCAAATCTATTAATTGGATAACCGTTTTTGCCAAAGAAAAATTCTGGAGTAACGGGTTTTGTAATCATCATATCGTCATTCCCATATAAAAATTTTTCAGATAGATTTGGGATATTTTTTATACAATGTTCTATTGCATTTGAATTGAAATTAGGCAATGCTTCTTTTGGCATAATTTCAGTATGGTCAATGATTTTAATTTTGGGGTGGTTTAAATTTAACCAATGAGGAACTTGTTTATTTGTAATGATGTAAATTTTGTTTATCCAAGGAGCATATAATTCAAGAGAACGCAAAGAATAACGTAATTCTTCATTGTCAATGAAACGGCATTTGTTGTTGGCTTCAGAATCTATATTAAATTTTTTTGCTAATTCGTCTTTTTCTTTTCTAAAATTTTCATCATTGGAATCACACCAACAATAAACTAAATCAATTTTATCTTCCTGCATAAAAATCCTTGTTAAACTTTTGCATTATATTTTTGCGAATACTTAAAGTTATACATGTATTATATGCGTAAAACATTAAATGTCAAAGAAATTATAAAGTGGTGCATAATGTATAAAAAAGGCTTTTTATTTGATAATGATTATTATTTAGAGGAAATATGTCTATTAAAAAACTTTTAGGTAAACGATTACAAGAAATACGAAAATCAAAAAAATTAACTCAAGAACAAGTTGCAGAGTTGATAGACATTGAAACAGTAAGTCTTAGTAATATTGAAAATGGAAAATATTTCCCAAGTGCAGAAAATTTAGATAAGTTGCTAAAAGTTCTAAAAATTAATCCTAATGAAATTTTTTATTGTGAGTACAATAAACCTTCAAAAGAATTAATTACTGAAATGATGACGGCAATGGAAAACGACGAAAAACTTGCAAAATTGATGTACAAGTTTTATCTGTCGGTTAAGTATTAGTGTTTATGTTATAATAAATAAAAGTTCAAATTAAATAAGGTTTGAAATTTTTAGGAGAAGTATGGAGAAGTTACAAGGTAAAACTAAGTATGCATTAAAGACATTTTTGTTTATTTTAGGTATGTTTGTTAGTTGTTACGGGATTGCAGTTACAACTCGTGGAGATTTAGGCACTTCGCCTATTTCATCTCCTGCCTATGTAACTTCGCTTGTTAATCCGAAAATTACTTTCGGTATGGCGACTTTTGTTCTAAACGTTATTTTTCTTTTAGGGCAAATCGTTATGCTTAAGAAAAAATTTCCACCAGTACAATTAGTTCAACTTCCAATCGCGTTTTTAGCCGGTGTATTTATGGATTTGAGCATGTATTTAACTAGTATTTTCCACTCAGGTGCATACATTTGGAATATGTTTTTAGTAATTTTAGGTTCTGTAATTTTAGGGCTTGGGCTTGCAATGGCAATTTACGCAAACTTAACTTATATGCCTGGAGATGGCTGGGTTAAAGTGATTTTTGAAACAACTGGTTGGAATTTTGGCAAAATAAAAGTTTCGTTTGATTCAACTTTAGTAATTATCGCTATTATCATAAGTTTTTGCGGTTTACACACAATCGTTGGTTTAAGAGAAGGGACTTTAGTTTCAGCCCTAACCGTTGGAATCTTTGCTGATATGTTTTTAAAACTTTTTAAATATCAAAAACAAGATTAATTATTAGATTTTTCTAGGTTTAATAAAAATTCTTTCATTGTTAAACCATAAGCAAAGCCAGTTAAATTGCCATTTTTAGCGATTACTCTATGGCATGGTACAACAATCATAATCGGATTTTTGTTACAAGCACCACCAACGGCTCTTGAAGCATTTTTGTTTCCTATATTTTGGGCAATTTCAGAATAACTAAGTGTTTTTCCATACGGAATTTTTAACAACTCTTTCCAAACTTTTTTCTGAAAATCTGTACCATTTTGAGTAATTTTTATGTCAAAAACTTTTCTTTTACCTGAAAAATATTCATCTAACTGAGTTTTAATTTTTTTATAAAATTCGGTTTCGTTAGATGAAGTTTTGGCTTTTTCAACAGGTTTTAATGTGTTCAAACAGTTGTTTTCACAAGTAATTTCCAAAATACCTATTGGCGAATTATAATAAAATTTCTCCATAGAAAACCTTAAAATTACTCAACAATCCAACCGCCACCTAGCAAATGTCCGTCATTAAGGTCATACCAAACGCTTGCTTGCCCTGGAGTAACGGAATATACTGGCTCTGGGAATGTCATTTCGGCTTTTTCACCGTCAATTTCAACATGTGCTTTTACAAATGGCATATTGTATCTGATTTTTGTCATTACGTCAAAAGAATTGCCCTCAAATGGGTAAGTTTTTCGTACGTTTTTCAACGAAAGTTTTGTTTCGTAGGCTTTATCTTTTTCGCCAACATAAACAGTATTTGTATCAGCATCAATTTTTATTACATACAAAGGATTTGGAGTTCCGCCAATATCAAGCCCTTTGCGTTGTCCAATTGTGTATTGAAAACAGCCGTCGTGTTCGCCCAATTTTTTGCCTGTGGAAATATCAATAAAATCGCCACGTTTTTTGCCAATTGTTTCAAACAAATATTCTTTCAAGGTTTTTGGTTTTGGAATAAAGCAAATATCTTGGGAGTCTTTTGCTGATTTTGACGGCAAATCGTATTTTTCGGCAATCGCTCTGATTTCAGATTTTTCATATTCATAAAGTGGGAACAATGTTTTTGAAAATTGTTCTTGGCTTAGGCTGAATAAGAAGTATAACTGGTCTTTTCTCGGGTCTTTTGCCGGAAACATTGTGTAATACTGTTCACTAACCTTTTGAATATTTGCATAATGACCTGTTGCAAAGTAATCGCAACCTAATTCGTTTATTGCGTAATCAAAAATTGCACCCCATTTAATACATTTGTTGCACATAGCACAAGGGTTTGGGGTTTCGCTTTTTAGGTATGACTCATTAAAATATTCAATAACGTCTTTTTTAAATCTTTCGCTCAAATCTAAGACATAATGTGGAATTTCAAGTTTGTCTGCGACTTTTTTTGCATTTTCGCAAACTTGTTGTGCAGACGGAGTATCTGTCATTTTTCCTGTAATTCCAATGACTTCGTACCCTTTTTGTTTCAATAATAAAGCCGTAACGCTACTGTCAACTCCCCCGCTTAACGCTACTGCAACTTTTTTCATTCCAACTCCTTTGATTTGAAAGATTTTTGTCTAATTATTTTGCACTTACTCTGCCGTTCAAGAATGCTTCTTCGCCTGCTTCTGTAAGTCTATATTCCATTGCTGACGGTATATTTGTGTAATTTGGCAAGCATTCTACTAGACCTTTATCGATTGCTTCTTGTAAAACAGAACTGTCTACGATTTCGTGCATATTTTCCATTAATTTTGCGTTTACAAGTTTCAATGTAAATCTGTCTAATCGTTCAAATTCAGACAAATAGTATGCTGTAACGATTAGAAAATCGATTTTTTCTGTGATGTTTTTAACTTTTACGACTTTTAAAAATCTTTCATCACGTTTTTCTTTAACGTTATTTATTGGTTTTGCCATTGTTTTTTGAAGTAATGAATCAAAATCTGAAATCAAAGTTTCAGTTTCATCATTTTTAGGTTCTTCTGGTTGATTTTCTTGAATTTCGTTTATTGTTTCGGCCTTGTTGTAAAGGTTTGACAATTCTTCTTGAACTTCTTCTTCTTTGGCAATAATGTTTTCTACGCCTTGTTTAAATTCTTCTTTTCTTGCTTCGGTTTCTTTTTTACGAGCCTCTGCTTCCATTTCGGCTTTGTATTCTTGGATTATGCGTTGAGATTCACGTTCGATTTCTTCTTGTTCTGATGCCATAACCAGTTCAGCCTCAATTACAGGTTCTTGTGCTTGAGGAGTTTCTTCTGTTGGAGTTTCTTGTTCAATAACTTTTATATCTTCAACATTTTCAACTTTTTCTACTGGTTCTTCTTTTACAACAGGCGTTTCAACTCTTGGCATTGGTGATGGCATAAGACCTTTTTCAATTTTTTCTTGGTTATAAGCCCAAACTGATGCACAAGTAACCCAAATTTGGAATTGACGTTCCATTGAGTCTTTGTCTGTTGTTACATATTCTAAATTTATGTCGCCTTTTTTGAACGTGAAAGTATATTTTGGCATAATTATCCCTTTTATTGTAAATAAGAATGATTATTCTTATTTTTTAAACTATTTTTGAAGTAAATCTTCTCTCCATTTGTTAAGTTGTTCTTCAACAAATTCCAAATCGTCAGATTTTAATTCGATTTCGATTTCACCTTTTTTCATTTTAAAAACGTATTCGTGCATACTTCCTCCTTAGATTATCCACAATAATAGTGTATATTAAAACTGTAAAATATCAAAACTTATTAATAAAAGTTTAACGTTTTTGAAACATTTACTTTAAAATTTAGTCTTTATTAAATAAATGTGCGATAATAAATTTAGGAAAAGGAAAAAAGATTTATGAATAAACCATTAACAAAATTATTATTGATTGTATTCACATTATCGTTATTTATAACAGGCTTCAATGCTTCTCGTGTAATGGCATATACACCATGCGATTTGTATGACAAAGTTTGGGTTTTGATTAACAACAAGTTTGTTGATCAATCAAACAACGGACAAGATTGGCAAAGATGGCGACACAAATACGACAACAAAATTAAAACAAACGAAGATGCTTACGTTGCAATTGATACAATGTTGGCAAGTTTAAATGACCCATACACAAGATTTTTAGACCCAAAAGAATTTGCTGAAGAAACAAATTCGATTAAAGGTTCTTTAAAAGGTATCGGTACTCAAATCGCAATCCGTAATGGAAAATTGATTGTTGTTGCACCGATTGAAAATTCTCCTGCAGAAAAAGCGGGTATTAAAGCAGATGATGAAATCTTAGAAATCAATGGTGAAAGCACAAAAGGGATTTCAATTGACAAGGCTGCAGATAAAATCAGAGGTGAAAAAGGTACAACCGTAAATCTTTTAATTAAAAGAAAAAATGAAGAAAAACCTTTAACTTTTGCAATCGTAAGAGATGAAATTGAGGTAAAAGCAGTTTCTACAAATCCTCCTATCGAAACAGAAATTCCAGAAAATATTCAATATATTAGATTAAGTTCATTTATTAGCCAAAACGCAGGAAAAGAAATTGGCGAACTTTTGATTAAAAATAAAGCAAAAGAAGGTTACATTTTGGACTTACGTTCAAACCCAGGGGGATTGTTGGCTAACGCTGTTTTAATCGCAAATATGTTGTTAAAAGGCGGAGTTATTGTAAGTACAGTTGATAGAGATGGTTACAAAGAAACTGCACGTGCAACAAACGAATTTATTACATCAAAACCAATGGTAATCCTTGTAGACAAAGGTTCTGCCTCTGCAAGTGAAATTCTTTCAGGTGCAATGAAAGACAATCAACGTGCAACTCTTGTTGGTACTCAAACTTTCGGAAAAGGTATTGTACAAGAAATCAACAAACTTCCAGAGGGTTCTGGGGTAAATATTACTATTCAAAGATATTTAACTCCAAATGGCAATGATATTCACAAAAAAGGTATTACTCCTGATGTTATTGTTGAATTGTCAGACGATGATGTTAAAAATAAACATGATTCTCAATTGTTAAAAGGAATTGAGGTTTTAAACCAAAAAATAAATGCTTGCAAATGCAGTAGATAGTTGATTATGCAAAAAGAGTGGGAATTTAAAAAAGAAGATAATGCTAATAAGCCTTTGATAGAAAGGCTTTTAGCAGTGCGTGGAATTACAAAAAAATCTGATATAAAAGATTTTTTAAACCCTCTTGATATGAAATTATCTGAACCTACAGCATTTTGTGATATGCAAAAAGCGGTTGAAAGAATTGTTGAGGCGATTGATAAAGAGCAAAAAATTCTTATTTATGGAGATTTTGATGCAGACGGAATTACTTCAACTTCTGTTTTATTCAAGACTTTTAAGGAACTGAACGCAAATATCGATTATTACATTCCTGATAGAGAAAACGAGGGACACGGTATGAATACTAAAACTCTCGTTAAAATTATGACTGCAAAAAAGCCAAAACTTATGATTACAGTCGATTGTGGGATTAGTAATCTTGAAGAAGTTAAGTTTTTGAATAGTTTCGGAATTGATGTAATTATTACAGACCACCACGAAGCACCAGAAGAACTTCCACCGGCATTTGCGATAATTAATCCAAAAGCACAAAATTCTTTGGACGAAAAACTTTCAGCAAAAAAAATCCAAGAATTAACATCTCTTGCCGGTTGTGGAGTTGCGTTTAAATTGGCTCAAGCCTTGCTTTTGCATTATGAAAAACCTGAATTTATTTATGAAATTTTACCGCTTGTAACAGTTGGAACGATTGCGGATATTGTGCCACTGATTGGTGAAAACAGATATTTTGTGATGAAAGGGTTAGAATTAATAACAAAAGGTCAGCACTATGGCTTGACTAAGTTGTTAGAAAGTTCTGGGGCAAATTTTGATGCTGGAATCACATCTGAAAATATTGCTTTTGGTGTAGCACCAAGAATTAATGCTACAGGTCGTTTAGATAATGTTGATGTGGCTTTGAAAGTTCTTTTATCAGACAATAAAACAGAAATTGACCTTGCAGTTCAAACCTTGAACGAATTGAATAAGGTTCGTCAAAACCTTTGTGAAAACACATTTTTAGAAGCAGAAGAAATTTATTTAAAAGAAAAAGAAAATAATAATTCAATAATTCTGTTTAATAAAGACTGGAATGTAGGAATTATCGGTATTGTGGCATCAAAATTTGTTGAAAAATACTACAAACCTACATTTATTATGACTTATCATAACGAAAGTAAGCAATATCGCTGTTCTGCAAGAAGTGTAAAGGGCATAAATCTTTATGATGCAATCAGTGCTAATGAGGATTTGCTTGACGGTTTTGGTGGACACGAAATGGCGGCAGGGCTTTCGTTTTCGGAAGAAAAAGCAACTTTTGATCAAGTGAAAAAAGCACTTAATCAAACGATTAAAGAGATGTCTGAGGGAATGGACTTAAAGCCAATAATTAACATTGACTTGGCTTTAGACGAAAAAGATTTAGATTTGACGATTGTTGATGAAATTTCAAAACTAGAACCTTTTGGTGCGTCAAATCCGTCGCCAATTTTTGCGATAAAAGATTTTACTTTGAAAGAAAAATCTTTGATGGGTGAAAATAAAAATCATTTAAGATTGAAAGTTCAGGGTAAAGATGCCGTTTATACTTGCGTTTGGTGGTCGCATGGTGATATTCCACTTGTTACTGGCGACAAATTAGATATTGCGTTCTCGCCTAGAAGTAATACTTTTAGAGATACAACAAGTCTACAATTGATTGTTGAAGATATTCACAGCGAAAATTGGAAAGAGGAAATTCCTCAAAATTCCTCTGATGTAAAGGTTTTTGACCACAGAAGCAAATCAAATATTTTTTCTTTAGTCGAAGATTATATAAAAACCTCTAAAATGAATATTATTGCTTTTGCAGAAAACCAAAGTATAATCAACTCGTTGAAACCTTATAATGCTATTTATGAGAGAATTGTATCAAGACAAACTCTTAAAAATGCAGATAGTATAATGTTTTTTGACTATCCGCCTAGTGAAGAAATTTTGAATGAAATTATAGAAACCGTTTCGCCACATCATATTCACTATATGCCTTGTGATAATACAAATTTGGACGAACCGACTTTGTTAAAAACGCTTTCTGGCATGGTGAAATTTACTTGTAATAATAAAAATGGAGTTTTTGATTTGGCAAAAAGTTCTTCTTTCCTTGCTATTACAGAAGAATGTGTTGAAAAATTGCTACAGATTTTTGCAGAATGCCAAATGATAAAAATTCTTGAGCAATCAGAAAAAGAATATAAAATAGAATTTGTAAAAAATATAGAACTTTCAAACGTCTTGCATTGCATTGAATATGCTGAATTTAAAGATACTTTAGACGAGATTTGTAAGTTTAAAGAAGATGCATCAAAAACTTTGACTTTTGAAACTTTGTAAACTTATGTAACAAAAGAAAATAAAAACCTAAAGTTCTGATTTACGTCGTCCGATATAAAAAATGTAAGTAAAGCAAACTAAATGGGATATGTGTTAAATACAATGATTAGGATAGTTCAGTAGTTGTAAAAACATTTTGGAGGCTTATTTGCAAATTGAAAATCGTGATAAGACAAATATTTGTTGCGATTTCATGAAAAAGATTTAAGATGTTGTCTGGATTGACCAGATAACACGTGTTTATTAAATTTCCTTATTTCCTTCCCTATACAAAAATTTAGATGACCTCTTCGGAGGTCTTTTTTTTATGGGAAGGAAATAAGGACAATTACACCTTTCAAAAACGATTATTAATCGTTTTTTCGGCAGAGTCCTATACAAAATATTTAAGAGTCTATGGCTCTTTTCTTTTTACGGTTTTTACGTAGGCTGAAGCGAAGCGGAACGCCGAAGTATCGAGGACATAGCGAATGATAACGATAGTGAAATGAGCGACTTGTCCGAGTGGAGCAATAAACCAAGACAAGCCCGAGCAGAGGAGCGAATGAGCCAAGGCTGGAGAATTTTGTGTGTGATAAAAATCACAGAACAAAATTCGGAATTGCCGTTTTACTCGAATGAGCGAAAAGCACGAGCGAAGCGAGAGGTGTGCCGTCATACCGCATGAGCAAAGCGAATTGCGGTATCTTAAAGACCCCGCAACGTCTTGATTTATTCGGGTTGTCGTGGGAGTAACGTCCCACTCCAACTTACGGGCTTTGCCCTACCGAAAAATCTCAAGTGCGGGGTGACGAAATTATTGTTTTGCTCGGCAGAGTGGTATGACACAGAGATTTGTTCGTTATCCATCATATTCAACGGTTGATTGAGTTTCTGGAGTATCCATATTAGATGTGATCTTTTCCACATCTTTTTGAGTTGGCACTTCAACACTATCAGAGGTTTGTGTAGAAGTTTTTGAGTTGTCTTCATTTTCCTCAGAAAAATCTTCAGATTTGTCGCCGTGTTCCGATTTATATTTTAAGTATTCTGCGTAAGATACAACACCGTTTTTGTTGTAGTCCATTTCTTCATTATATTTGTCATCGCCTTTTGTAGCATAAGCATTTTTATCTTCTGCTGTTTCTTGTTCTACTTTCTCATCGTCATCTTTTTGGTCATCAGCGTTTTCTTTTACTATCTGTTTATTTAATTTTGCCGATTGCATGGCAGTAATCAAGGCTAGTTTTTCTTTTTCGCTAACACCATTTTCTTCACAATAAGCATTTAATTCAGCAAGTGAAATTTGTCCGTCATTATCGGTATCCATTGCTTGCATATAGCCAACTTGACCCTTTTTAACCAAGATAATTTTACTTGCTGGGTCATTCTTTTTATTTTGTTCAACTTTTTTAGGTTGATTATTTTTCGAAGAATCAAGCACAAGGGAATTCTTTTTTGTAGAATTTAGATTCTTAAAAAAGTTCAAAAAATTAGTATTCTTGTCGTTTTTGTTATAAATATTCGATATAGCCATAGTCAAACTCCTTTTTGACGAAAATGCACATACTGAAAAGCCAATCCGTTTGGCTTAATTTCTATATGCCACAAAATGGCTTATTTATAACATCAACCTAATTTTCTTTTGAAAGTTCTACCTGCAAGAGTTAGTGTGATTATCGCAATAACAATCAACGGCAACAAGTTTATCGCAATATCAGTAATTCCCATACCTTTTAAGAAAATACCTCGTGTCAAAACCATAAAAAATCTAACAGGGTTTAAATAAGTAAAATATTGCAAAAATACAGGCATGTCCTCAATTGGTGAAATAAATCCTGACAACAACATTGCGGGCATCATAAATGTCATTACACTAAGTATTGCTTGCTGTTGAGTCTTGCAAATTGAAGATATAAACAACCCAACTCCGACAATTGAAAGTAATGCAATTGCGATTGAAATAATTAATAAAATAATAGAGCCTTTTAATGGTAAGTGAAAGAAAGTTACAACTAAAAACGACATAAAACAAGTCAAGCAAAGTGCAATAATTAGTGGCGGAACAGTTTTCCCCAATAAAATTTCAGTTGATGAAAGAGGGCTAACAATAAGTTGGTCAAAAGTTCCTAATTCTCTTTCTCTTGCAATAGATAAAGAGGTCAAAATAAGTGTTACTACAACAGACAACATTGCAACAATAATTGTTAAAATATACCACTTATATTCTAAATTAGGATTATACCAATTTCTAACAACAACATTTACATTTGCACCCTGTTTTTGCGTAATTTCTGCACTGTAACCTGAAATTATCTGAGTTGCGTAAGAACTAGCAATTGATGCAACATTTGTTTGTCTACCGTCTGCAAATATTGAAACGTTAGTTTGCTTTTGAGCCTTAATATTTTTAGAAAAATCATTGTTTATATAAAGTCCGATTTGAACTTTTTGCGTATCTAATTTCTTTTTAAAATCCTGTTCTGTATCTGCATAATAGAATTTTCTAAATCGTGGAGAATTTTCAAAACGAGATAAAAGTTCTCTAGATTCAACGGAATTATCTCTATCTATCACTGCAACATCAATGTTATTAACTTCCATTGTAACTGCATTTGAAAAGATTAATAATTGCATTAATGGTAGCATTATAATAATTCCCCTACTTTTAGGGTCTTTCCAAATGGTAATAAATTCTTTTTTTATAAGAGCAAAAACTCGTCTAAACATATCTTTAAGCATTAATCCAACCTCATTTTTGTATTCTTATAAACTGCAATAAACAAAATTAAACCTAAAATAGTTAAAAATATTGAATTTGCAACAACAATTTCAGGGATAGTTCCAGCCATAAATTCACTTTCGATAAATGCAACGTAATATCTTGGCGGAATTATCATTGTCAAATATTGGAAAAATTTTGGCATAGAATTAATTGAAAACATCAAGCCAGAAAGCATTAATGCCGGCAAAAATCCTATTCCTAAAGAAATCATGCTTGCAAAAAATTGATTTTTTAATTTTGTTGAAATTAAAAGTCCGATACCTAAAGAAGTGAACAAGAATAGACTGCTAACAAGCAACAAGACTAAGTAATTGCCCCTAAACGGTATTCCAAAGATTGCAACGCAAAGAAATACGTTAAATATTAACGATGCCATTCCCAAAACAAAATATGGAATATATTTGCCCAAAACTATTTGAAAAGTACTTGCTGAAGTTGATAAAAGAGCCTCCATTGTGCCACGTTCCCACTCTCTAGCGATTACAAGAGAAGTCAAAAGGATTCCAATCAATGTCATTGTAATTGCGATTGACCCTGGGAGAATGAAGTAATGGCTGTTCAAATCCGGATTGTACCAAAATCTAATTTCAGGATTTACAATAGGTCTTGCAAGTCCATATTTATATTTACTTTGGCTTAGCCAACCATTTGTTATTTGCAAAGCATAACTTTGCACGTAATTTGCCGTATTAACTTCTGAACCGTCAGTTACGACAAGCAAATCGGCACTTTGACCTCTTGATAGTTTTGTTGAAAAATCATTTGGAATAATTATCGCACCTTTTATTTTTGAGCGAATAATTCTATTCTCAATTTCTTGCAAATTATCAACAGTAATGGATTTTACATATTTACTATGCCCAAAAGATTTTACAAGTGTTTCGATTTCAGGGTTATTATCATCGTTTTTGATACCCATTGTAACTTTTACAGAATCAAGGTTGATTCCGTACATATAAATCAAAATTGATATTAAAGGAAGAACAAAAGCAATAATAATACTGCTTGGATCTCTTATTATTTGTAAAAACTCTTTTTTAATTAAGGCTAACAATATCTTCATTTTTCAGACTCCTTAATTAATGTTATAAATGCTTCTTCCATATTTTTTGCATTAACCTTTGCTTTTAACTCTTTTGGAGTTCCAACGGCAATAGTTTCGCCTTTATAAAATAGGCTAATTCTGTCGCAATATTCCGCCTCGTCCATAAAGTGAGTTGTAACTAAAATGGTTACACCTTTTTTTGCAAGAGATGTTATGTGATTCCAAAAATCACGACGAGTTAAAACGTCAACACCTGATGTAGGTTCATCTAGGAATAAAACAGGTGGATTGTGAATTAAAGCACATGCCATAGATAATTTTTGTTTAAAACCTAATGGCAAATCCTCTGATTTTTGGTTTACAAATTCTTTAAGAGCAAAAACTTCTAATATTTCATCAACTCTTTTTTCTTTTTCGCTAGATTTTATTCCATAAACAGAAGCAAAAAATTCCAAATTTTGTCTAACTGTAAGTGAACCGTAAAGAGAAAATTTTTGTGCCATATAGCCTAAATTTGCACGTGCTTTTTCAGGATTTTTCTTGATATCAATATCCATAATGCTTGCCGTTCCGTTGGTCGGTCTTGCAAGTCCGCACATCATTTTGAATGAGGTCGATTTTCCTGCACCATTTGGACCTAAAAGTCCAAAAATTTCTCCTTTTTTTATTTTAAAAGAGTTATTTTTTACTGCATAAAAATTGCCATATCTTTTTTCTAGATTGTCTGCAACAACAGGAAATTCAACATTTGTTTCTGTTGGAGTATAATTTTGAGCGATTTTAGAGGTTTCATTTTTATATTCGCCCATAAGCCCAATCACTTTTTCCTCAAATTCTTGAGGAGTTTTTGCTAAATCGTGCGGTTTTCCTTGATAAATAACTTTTCCTTTGTCTAAAACAACTGTTGTATCAAAACTATGAGCCTCATCAAGATATGCAGTTGACCATAAAACAGTAGTTTCAGGGTTAATCATATTTTTAACCATTTTCATCAAATCACGGCGAGAAATTGGGTCAACACCAACTGACGGCTCATCAAGAATAAGGAATTCAGGGTTGCCAAGTAGTGTGCAAGCAAGCCCTAATTTTTGTTTCATACCGCCAGACAATGCCCCTGCAAGTCTATTTTGAAAAGGTGCAAGAGTTGTGAATTCTAGCATTTTGTCAAAATCGTAAGGAACATTTTTTAAATCTGCATAAAGTTTTAAATTTTCTATAACGGTTAAATCCTCGTAAAGACCGAATTTCTGTGGCATATATCCAATCTTTGAGGTTAAAGTTTCTTTGTTGGTAAACGGATTAATACCAAGTGTAGAAATTTCACCCTTATTAGAAGTTAAAAGTCCGATAATTAAGCGAAGTAAAGTTGTTTTGCCTGCACCGTCAGCACCAATTAACCCTGTAATTTTACCTTTTTCGATGTTTAAAGATAAATTATCAAGAGCATTTATGGAATTAAAACTTTTTGTAAGATTTTTAATTTCTACTGTGTTCATTATCTGCCTTTGATGTTAAGTCAATTTTGATTGTTGTTGGCATACCTTGACGTAAGTATTCATCAATATCATCAACATAAACTCTAATACGATATACAAGACTTGTTCTGATATCTGTTGATTGAACAGTTTTTGGTGTAAATTCTGCAACAGGTGAAATATAACCAATATAGCCGTTATATTCACGTTTTTTGCCAGTTTGAGGGTTTACAGTATCTGTATACACTTTAACTTTCATTCCATATTTGATATTGCCTAAATCAGTTTCATTTACGTAGGCTCTAATCCAAACAGGCTTTGTTTTTGCCATAGTATAAACAGGTTGACCTTTAGCAACTGTTGCACCATTTTCTTGAACTCTAACAGTAATTATTCCGTTTTCAGGTGCATAAATTTTTGTATAACCAAGTTGATTATTTGCAAAAGTTTTGTTTGCTAAAGCAGAGTTGTAATCTGCATTTGATTTATCTTTTGTGTGTAATAATGTGTCGCAATCTTGTTTTGAAACAATATCTTTTGTACAAAGTGGTAAGTTTCTTTCGTATTTTGATTGTGCATCATTTTTTAGTGCCAAAGTTTTTTCAATGTCAGCAGAGGCTTTTTCAAAATTTGCTTTGTAATCTTTATCGTCTAAAACTGCAACAAGGTCGCCTTTTTTGACGTGATCGCCCTCTTCTTTTAACATTTTTGAGATTTGTCCTGATACTTGAAAACTCAAATCAACTTGTCTGATTTCAATGTTTCCAAAAAGTTCAAGTTCGTTTGTAGATTTCTTTTTGCGAGTTAAGAAAAATACACTTAAACCTAAAATTAATAAT
>CAVFCO010000149.1:0-6151 GCA_963620955.1 Alistipes senegalensis
TAGTATAATACCTGTATGTTTAAAAAAGAAATGAAAAATTATACAAAAAGAACAAGACGCTATTTCAACGTATGGCGTAAATTTTGGCAAGCGGTAGTTTGCAAATTTTGGTATGGAATGCAATTCAAATTCTTCTATCGTTTAGAAGTTGAGGGTAAAGAAAATATTCCAGAAAACAATAAATACATTGTTTGCGGAAATCACTTATCTTCTTATGACCCATTTTTGGTTGCAAGTATTATGCCAAGACCAGTAGCATTTATGGCGAAAAAGGAACTTTTTGAAAAGAAATTTGTTCGTTGGATGTTAGACTGGGAAGGTGCTTTTGCAGTTAATAGAGAAAAACTAGAAATCTCTACAATCAAAACAGCACTTGAAGTTCAACACACAGATTGGATTTTAGGTGTGTTCCCTCAAGGTACTCGTGCAAAAGCCGGTACAATTGAAAACTTAAAAAAAGGTTTTGCTGGACTTGCAAAAACTACAAAATGTGGAATTCTTCCTATCGGTATTGTTGGTTCTGACAACAAAACTTTCTGCCCATTTAAAGGCAAAATCAAAGTTAAAATCGGCGAATTAATTCCTTATAGCGAAGATGTTGACAAAGTTATGAATGAATGGGCTTTGGCAATTCAAGAATTGACTGGATTTAACTATATTCCGGCTACAACATAGTACAAAACAAGGTATGAAAATGAAAAAAGAAGAAAGAAAGTTTTCTCGAAGATACAAAAATGAATATCATATTTTTAGGTCAGCATTTTACATGTTCTTTCTTTGGACTGTTGTAGACGTTGTTTGCTGGCTTTGGTACAAAATAAAAGTTAAAGGCAGAGAAAATATTCCTAAAAAAGGAAGAATAATTTTTGCTGCAAATCACGTATCAGAAATGGATCCTCCATTCATCGCTTGTGCTGTTAATAAACACGTAGCATTTATGGCTAAGAAAGAACTTTTTGAGGGTAAAGGTTTTAGACCTTTTATTATTAAAAGATTAGGTGCATTTTCTGTAGACAGAGAAAAACCAGAAATTTCAACATTCAAAACTGTAAAAGAAGTTTTTGAAACAACTTGGCCTTTAGGAATTTTCCCAGAGGGTGGAACAAGAAAAAATAAAAAAATTGAAGATATCAAAGGTGGTTTTGTTGCAATTGCAAAACACGCAAAAGCAGATATTATCCCTGTTTCAATTGTTGGGTTTGACGGATATGCAAAACGTCTTTTCGAAAAAGACGTTACTGTTGTTATCGGAAAACCAATTTCTTACGAATTAAGTGAAGAAGAAATTATTCAACAATGGTGTGCGGAAATCTGTAAGAACACTGGTTTTGAAAACTGTATGTTAGAAAAATCAAATTCGTGATAAGATACATGTATATATATAATTAATAAGGAAATAAAAATGAATTCAGTAGTTATTGTCGGCAGAGCCGGTCAAGATGCAGAAATTAAATATTATGAATCAGGAAAAGTTAAAACTAGTTTTTCTGTAGCATCAGGTAGATGGGATAGCAAAACAAAATCAGAAGTTACTGACTGGTTCAATGTTGATGTTTGGGATAAACAAGCAGAATTCGCTGGTGAATACGTAAAAAAAGGTAGATTAGTTGCCGTTGAAGGTCGTATTACAATCAACAAATGGAAAGATGTTTCTGGTGAAGAACGTGAAAGATTTTTAATTGTAGCAAATAATATTAGATTATTGGGTTCTAAAAAAGACGAAGCATAATGATTATTTCTGATATGATAGGCATTATTGCCGATGATTTGACAGACGTAGAAGAAACAGCACTTCAGTTTCACTTGAAAGGTGCAAATTCTCAAATCTTGCTAGATTTTAACAGTAGTCCGCAAAATGTTAAAAACTCTCAAGTTTGGGCGGTTTCTACTGCAACAAGAAATAAGCCGATTGATTTTGCTTACGAAGAAGTAAAAAGAGCAACTCAATTATTTTTAGATAATTTGAATTTGGACTATTTCTACAAAAAAATCGATTCAGCCTTAACTGGTCATATCGGTATTGAAAGCCTTGCGATGCTTGATGTTTTGGGTTGGGATTCAGCAGTCGTAGTTCCGGCATGTCCGTCAAGAAACAGAATTACAGTTGGTGGTTATCAACTTATAAAAGGTCAACCTATCGAAAGAACAGAGTATGCGAGGGATAACTTAAACCCATTGTACGAATCTCATGTTCCGACAATGGTTAAAAAACAACTTGGTAAAGATAGAGCCGAAATGGTTGCAACTCTTGATTTGCAAACTGTTATGAAAGGTGCTGGTCCAATTTTGCAGAAAATAAATACTTTCGCAAAAGAGGGTAAAAAAATTATTATTGCAGATGCTGTTTCAATTGTGGATATTGAGCAAATAGTTCTTGCAATGGAAAAATCTGACTTGAAAATTTTACCTGTTGGAACAACTTCTCTTGCTCAAGTTTTGGGTAATATTTGGCTTCCACCAATGGAAACAGAGCCTGAGTCAAAATATATTCCGTCAATGCCAAAATTGATTCTTTCTGGTACTGGTACTAAAACAACAATTGACCAGTTGGAACATCTTGAATCGTCAGAAGAATTTGACGATAAGTATTTTATCGAATTAGATATGAATACTGTTCTTGGCGGTGTAAATAAATCTTTTGTTGATGATGTGATAAACAAACTAGGTGATGAAAATATTGTTGTTGTAAATGCGTCAAAATTGTTGAATAACTTTGACGGTTTTTCAGATGATTCTTTGAATGCGGACATGACAAAATATAAATTGACAGAGCATGTTTCTGCGTTTTTGGCAGAATTAACAAAAGAAGTTGTTAGTCAAAAAGAAGTTATTTTGATTACTCTTGGCGGTGAAACTTCTTATAAATGTTGTACTGAAATAAATTCAAATCAGTTGCAAATCATTGACGAAGTTATTCCTGCGGTTGCATTGACGCTGGATCATAAGGCTCAATGGATTATTTCAAAATCAGGACATATTGGTTCTGAAGATTCCTTGGTTGAAATTTTGCAATATATAAAACGCCATAATTAAATTCTTGCCAAACTCTAAAGTTTACTTAATTACTATGTTTTGGCAATTTTGAATGTTAATTTTTAACCCTAGTTTGTAAAGTTATGTAACAATATTAATTGTATTTATTACAATTAATGGTATTTTGGTGTATACTATAGGTATGAACATTACTCCAATTACAAAAGAATATACAAACCCTGTTAACACTAGTCTTATTGCCTTCGGCAAAAAAGACAGTGTTTCAAAAAATGGCAAAAATAATTTTTCTTGTGGTGAAACAATTGTAAAAAATACACCAAATGAATTCAGCAATTCTAGAGGTAATTATTTAGTAGATATAGATTTGACAGACATCTATATTTCTAATTCTGGTTTAGCAAATGCAAAAAGAATTCAATCATCAAGAAATCAATCAAGTGTAAAAAATACATTTAACCACGATGCAAGAAATATTCAATTCTTAGCGGATACTCCATTATGTGATGCTTATGAATTACCAAAATCACATAAAAACGAGAACAACTTACAAATTCCTTTCGGTGGTGCTTATCCTCAATATTTGATTGACCAAGACGCAGTAGAACAATACGAGGCAACTTCTTATGGTATTCAAGATATCGCAAATTCTACTTATTGTTCTTTTAGCGGTGCTCCTGAACATAAACTTGTTTCAAAATTGGTAAACTTTGTAAAAAGAGTTTTACCTCTATAATAAATGCAGAAAAATAGAAAAGGTCGAGATTGAAAAATCTCGATTTTTTGTTTGTAGAGTTTTGTAGAGATTTTTAATTAAAATACTTGCTTTTTTCTCGTATATTATTTAAAATGGATTTATGAGCGATATAAGTATTAACCAAAAAGCAAAAATCTTCTTCGATGGCGAAAATGGCATCGAAATGGAGTTAGATTGTATTTTAAAAACAATCTATGATGACAGATTAGAACTTGAATATCCAGATGATGCTGAAACTTTGAAACAGTATCTTCAAGAGGGTACTCCGATTGATGTTAAAATCTTTACACCATCAGGTTTGATGGTATTTGAATCAATCGTTATAAATTCTCCTGATGAGGACGAATTTATTATCGAGTATGTGGAAGACGCTGTTGTAATTCAACGTCGTGATTATTCAAGATCACCTTTGAAAACTAAATTAACATTAGAATTGAGTAAAGAAGTATTTATTGCAAGTACTATCGATATCTCTGGTGGTGGTATAAAATTCTGTAGTAAAGAAGAATTAGAACCTGAACAAGTTGTTAGAGGTAAATTGTATTTGAGAAACTTTGATACTCCTGCAACATTCGAGGCTGTAATTTTAGATAATCCGTCTTTACAACCAGATGAATACACTTTGGCTTTCACAAATATTGATGAAAAAGAACGTGATAAAATCATTAAAACTTGTTTTGCTATTGATATGGCAGCAAGACAAAAACAAAATGCAGAATAGCGTTGTATAGTCATGAAAAACAAATTGCACGAACTTGAGAAAAAAATAAATAAACAAGTTAAACATGGTAATGTTCAAAATGCTATTGAACTTTGCCAAGTTGAGTTGCAAAATGATCCTACAAATGCTGATTTGCATGTTCGCTTGGGCGATTTGTATTTGGCATGGCATTTAGATATTCACAACTCTTATCAATACATTGATGAGGCTATAACTGAGTATCAACGTGCTTTAGAAACATATATGGATTCTGCTGAAATCTATTTTAAAATAGGTCAAGCACAATATTATAAAGGCGATTTAGATAGAGCGATTAACTATCTAAATATGGCGACAACAAAAGATTCTAAATTTGCAAAAGCATATTATTTGCTTGCTGAAACTTATACAAAGAAAACTCACTTTTTAGAAGCGATTTTTAATGCAAAGCATGCTATTAAATTGAGTCCGTTAACATCATCTTCGGCTCATTTCTTGTTATACAATTTATATAAAGTTTCATCTTTCAGAAATCCATTAACTTGGTGGAAGAGTAAATTTGAATTAATTTTATCTTTGATAACTTTACCTTTTGACAGCATTGCAATTAAAAATGTTTTACGTTCATTATCTTATTTGCAATTTTTACCAGTTTTAATTAAAGGTTATTATCAAGTTCAGAAAAAAGGTTTGGCAAGTGCAATTGATTTGTATGTTCAAGCAATAGACAAAGCCCCTGGATTTGTTCCATTGTATTGCTTGTTGGGCGATATTTACCGCTCAGTTGGTCAATATGATGATGCGATTACTGAATATAAAATGGCAATTTGGTTGGATAGTTTAAATATTCCAGCATACCGTCATTTGTGCCAAGCATACGAAGAACAAGGTGATTACGATAACGCAATTGATATTTATCAAAGATTAATTAATATTTTACCAAATATGCCTGAATTCCATTCAAATTTGGCAAATATTTATTACATCAAAGGCGATATTAAAGAGGCTATTTCTCATTACCAAGCGGCTATTACGTTAAATCCTAACCGTCAATGGACAAGTATTATTACACAAACCTTAGGTTTTGTATACCAAGAAAACAAAGGCGATTTAGATGCGGCAATCAGTGCATATCAAAGTGCTTATTTGTTAACTCCTGAAGATATTGATATTTACGTAAATTTAGGTTCTGCGTTCTATGATAAAGAAGATTTTGAAAATGCTTTGACTGTATACAGAAGTGCTTTGGATTTAGACCCTAACAATGCTAAAATTCATTGTAACTTAGGTTTCTTGTATTGGGGCAAAGGTGATACTGACGAAGCGATTAAAGAATATGAATTGGCAATTCAAAACGACCCAATGTACGATATTGCGTACAACAATTTAGGTGTAATTTACCTTGATGATTTGGGACGTGTACAAAAAGCGATTGAATTGTTCAAAAAATCTATCGAATGCAATCCAAATTATGCACTTGCACACTTTAACTTAGCAAGAGCAATTACAATTGTTGGCGACAAGATTGAGGCTGCTAAATTGTACCAAGTTGCACAAGATATTAACAAAGTTACAAACGAAATTGACCCACAAGACATTACAAACAAAATTAATAGTTTGTTCCAATCGTAAGGTGGCGGATATGACAAGAAGAGAAGAGAAGAGAAGAGAGATCTTTAGTTGTTCATGTTTCTAGAACTTCA
>CAVFCO010000150.1:0-2287 GCA_963620955.1 Alistipes senegalensis
GTTTCAGATAGACCTACAAATAAATATAAAGATTTATATGAAAAAATGCGATACGTGGTTTATTGCTATACCGGTGGTGATTCTTCTAGTGGTGAAACTGGAGGGCCGACGACTTTAGAATCTTACCAAAATCGAGTTAGCAAATTTTTGAAAAATGAATTTGATAACTGTGAGGGTGTAAACGATTTCTTAAAAACTGTCGATTGGGAAACTGATTTTGATATTTATTACAACAAAGGTGGTTGTACTACAATTGAGGAATTGAACGAAATTCAAAATGCAGGATTTAAAAGCAAAGAGCAATTGATGTCAATGGCACAATTTAATGCTTTGTATTTTTCTTCAAATGTTGATGAAAATGCTTCTATCTTTTCTCAAATAGGGGTAAGTATGTGGGATATTGTTCATAATGCATCAACAAGTGATATGATAGAATATTGCCAAAACAATGATATTCTAATGAACGATATTGAAAAAATGGCTAGTGCAACCAAAAAATTCTTTGGTAAATATCTAGATGCAGAAAAGTCAGAACGTCTTAATTTTTATATCGATAAATATTTAGAGTCTATCAAAGAAGATGATAAAAAATCTGCCCAAAATGCTATGGAAGATGAAATATTAGAAAGTTTAAAAGAATCCGTAGAAAGAGAAGAGTCTGATGACTCAGAATTCTCTGAAAATTTAGACTCTCAAATAACTGAAACAAGTAACATTGCTATGCAAATAAATCAGCAATTAGCACAACTTGTTTATTCGTAATTAAATTTTTATAAAATTATTGAACTGAAAAGTTTTTTTGTATATAATATATAGTGTAAAAAATACAATTTATATTATGTAAGGGATAATTTATGATTAAGCAAAAACGAAATAAAACTAAAATCGTTGCTACTCTTGGACCTGCAAGTAGTGATGAGGCAATTATTGAGCAATTAGTTTCTGCAGGTGCGACAATGTTTAGATTGAATACTTCGCACAATACAGCGGAAGAACATGCCAAAACAATTGAAAAAATTAGAGATATTGAAAAGAAATTAAAAATATTCATTCCAATTATGGTTGATTTGCAAGGTCCAAAAATCAGAGTTGGCAACTTGATTGAGCCAATTCCATTAGAAGTTGGAAAAGAATTAGTTTTAGAATACGGTTTAGAACAAACTGACCCAAACATTGTGCCTGTTGATTACAAAGGTATTGCTGATGATGTTCACGAGGGTGAATGCATTTTACTTGACGACGGCAAAATCAAAATTCAAGTAACTAAAAAAGAGGGTACAAAGGTTTACGTAAAAGTTCTTCACGGCGAATTGTTGAAACCAAGAAAAGGTATCAATGTCCCTGGTGGTACTGGTAGTGTTTCTGCAATTACAGAAAAAGACGTTGGATTTATTAAATTTGCAGTAGAACATAATGCTGATTATCTTGCTTTGTCTTTTGTAAGAGATAAAGACGATGTTTTATTAGCAAAAAAATATATTAGCCACTTTGGTGCAGATATTCCTGTAATCTCTAAAATTGAAAAACCCGAAGCGGTTGATAATATTGAAGAAATTTTAGATGCAAGTGATGCAGTAATGGTTGCAAGGGGCGATTTGGGTATTGAATTATCACCTGAAAAAGTTCCAATGGTGCAAAAACAAATTATTGAAACTGCATTTAATTACAGAAAAACTTGTATTGTTGCAACACAAATGTTGGAATCTATGATTGAAGAACCAATTCCAACACGTGCAGAGGCTTCAGACGTCGCTAATGCGATTTTGGATGGTGCTGATGCAGTTATGTTGTCAGGCGAAACTGCAATGGGTAAACACCCTGTAGAAGCCGTTAAAATGATGGCTGAAATTGCAAGAGATGTTGAGGCTAGTCAATTCTGTTGTTATAATATCGACTTGGAAATGAAAGAGGATTACGAGCCAACTCCTCAAGCGATTGCAAGTGCAGCGGTTAAAATGGCTGACTACTTGGGTGCAAAAGCGATTTTGGCATTTACACATACTGGTTATACAACAAAATTGCTTTCAAAATTAAGACCAAAAGTCCCAGTAATTGCGGTTTCCGATATGGAAAAAACTTGCAGAAGATTGAATTTGTACTGGGATATTCACCCAACTTTGAAAAATTGGGACGTAGATTTAACAGATAATTTGTTGAAAAAAATTGATAAATTATTGTTAGAAAAAACTTCATTCCAAAAAGACGACAGAGTAATCATTATCGGTTCAATTCCAAAATTAATCACAGGAAGAACAAACTTCGTACGTGTTCACAGGATGTGTGCGTT
>CAVFCO010000151.1:0-6267 GCA_963620955.1 Alistipes senegalensis
ACATTAGCCCTATTAATAATTTTACTTTTATTCAATCCTATGAGATTTTTCATTCAAAAATCTTTGTCTGAACCATTCAACAAAAAATCTTATTCAAGACAGATGTTTGAAACACTTGTAGAAAAACAACAAAAAGACGATTCTATTGTCGTGGATACATTATCTGCACCAGATTTTCTGTATTACAATAAATATCACCATTTGACCAACCGTTTGTATATGAATATTGATACAAAAAATGGTGTAATTTTGTATCACACAGACAAAAATAAAATGCCAGAAATCAATAAAAAGTACAATAGTTGGTTATATTCTTCTTGGCCAAGTTATGTATGTAGCGAGGAAGATAGGCAAAATGGTAATGATTGTCCTGCATATACGGGCAAAATGCTATATATAAAAGGTAATGGTTAGATGAATACTTTAAAAAAATATTTTTATTACGAGGTTTTGGGCATAATTTTGTTGTTGGGTCTAATTTTTCGTTTAAAAGGATATCTTGCAAATCCGTCTTTATGGCTTGATGAAAGTGCTTTAGGCTGGAATGTTTTGAACAAAGATTATTTAATGCTTTTTCAAAAATTAAGATTTTTGCAATTAGCACCACCATTGTTTTTGATTTGCACAAAATTTCTAGTATTTATCACAGGAAGTTATCATCACGTAATGCGTTGTGATTTGGTTTTAAGAACTATACCGTTTATAAGCGGTGTTGCTTCAATGTGGTTGTTTTACCTTGTTTCAAAAAGAATTATCAATTCAAAATGGGTCGTTTTAGCAGGAGTTTTCTTGTTTGCGACAAATCCTGTTTTAATAAACTACAGTTATGAATTTAAACCGTATAGTGTTGATGTTCTTTGCACTTTAATTGCGATTTACATATTTTTGAAAATAGATTTTAAAACAATTTGTTTAAGAAAAATCTTTAAATACGGCTTAATTCTAGCGATTTTGCCATGGTTTTCGTTTGCAAGTTCGTTTGTGATTTTTGCCGGAATTTTGACACTTAGTTTCAAAAAAGAAAATCCAACCTTGTTTACATCTCTTTTGATGCCAATTGTTGTAAGTGTTTTCGCTTATTTTAATCTTTTTATCGCAAATGCTTACAATGAAAACTCTGCCGGCATGATTAACTATTGGAATAACCAATTTGTACAAGCGGATTTTTCAAATATCGTTCGACTTCATAATGAAAATCTTCATTACTTTTTTATAAACGTTCCTAATTTATCGTTCACAATTGTTACTATAATTGCGATTATAGGTTTATTTTTGCTATTAAAAGATAACAAAATATTCTATGTATTTTTATCAATGCTAACTTTGTCGAGTACAATAATTGCTTCAATTTTGCATTATTACCCATTTTCAAGACGTATGGTTTTATTTTTAATTCCATTATTCTTGATTTATTTGATAAAAATTGCAGATATCAAAAAACCTGTGTGGGGTTGGATTTTCATCTCGTTTATACTAATTCCTCACATAATTTTTGCGTGGAATTTTATCCAATTAAAAGGCTTAAACAAAGGTGATTTTGCAAGAAGTATGCTTGATAGAATGGCACAAGATATTACACCAAACGAAAAAATTATCGTAAATGGTGCATCAAATGCTGATTTTTACTACTATAATACTTTTTACGGATTGAAAAATGATGTTATTTACCTAAAACCGGAAACAGAAAATCCGCTTGAAATTCAACGTATGCTAAATTCTTTGCAAAAAGGCAGTTACTGGTTATTTATGCCTTATGATTACGATATGCGACATATAAATATCGACAATATTGTTGCATGGGCATATAGACATTCAAAAATAAGATACGAAGCCCGAGCAATACAAAGCACCTTAATAAGAATCACTATCTATTAAGGTGAAGTTTTGATTTATTATATGTAATTTATTTGGAATTATTCGTCTAAAAGACTTTCTTGTTCTTCTTCGAGTTCTTCGTCATCGACTAAAGTGTTTTCCAAAAGAAGTTCTTTGCGTTTTTTTCGAGTTTTTACATAAAACTCATGTTCATCAAAGGTTTCGTCTTTTTCATCATCAATTCGGTTAGGACGCTTTTTCGTATTGATAACTCCTGCAACGTTAATCATTGCTAAGGAATTGAGCGTCGCTCGAAGTTGAGCACTTCGGTCGGTGAATTGAATTTTAGATTCTTTTAGAGATTCTTCTTCCTTTTTGTCTTGACGGGAATATTCGTTACCTTGACCCATTTTGTCGTCGCCCATTCCTGCTGTTGTTCCAGAAATGTCGCCACTTTTGAAGTTAAATGAACCGCCGATACCGTAAAAGCCCGCTGCTCTATTATCTACCATTAGGTTTCCCTTATTTCTTATTCAATTTTACGTGGCATGTTCGATTTTGAACATGCATAATCTGCAAATCCTTCGGTTTGCATTTATACAAAGCCTGTAATAATTTTTTTTGCTACCATGCTTTTATACATGTTTACAATTTGTTACAAAACCTGTAAATCCATGCCAGAAGAAGGTCTTAGAATTTTAAAAAATTCAAAAAATGATAAAAATTTGTCCAAAAATCTCAAAAAATAAGCAAAATAATTGTATTTTGAACAATTATGCTCTTGGGTGGGCATGCTCAAATACATCTTGCAAGTGTTTTGTTGAAACGTGAGTATAAATTTGAGTATTTGAAATGCTGGCATGACCGAGAAGTTCCTGAACTATTCTCAAATCTGCACCGTTTTCGATTAATCTTGTTGCAAAACTATGGCGGAACATGTGTGGTGTAACGTGTTTTGGCAACTCAATATTTTCAACAACTTCGTTTATAACATTTCTGATTGTTTTATTTTGAAGTCTAAAGCCTGTTTTGTTAATAAATACAGGCGATTTGTCTGTAACTTCTCCGATATCAAATCCTTTTGCAATTAGTGGACGAGCAGTGTCAATGTATCTTTGCAAATAATTTTTTGCACGGTCAGAAACAAGTACAATTCTTTCTTTTGCACCTTTACCAAAAACGGTAATTTCGTTATTTTCAAGGTTTAAATCGCCAAAATTAAGTCCGCTTAGTTCCGAAACACGCATGCCAGTTGCCCATAAAAGTTCTAAAATTGCACGATTTCGGTATCCTGCAGGGGTTTCAATTTTTATTCCTGATAAAATCTTTTCGATTTCTTCTGTCGTTAAAAATTTTGGCAACGATTTTGGTCGTTTTGGTGCAGATAAATTTGTTGTCGGATTTGTGTCGACAAGTCTTTCTCTGTATAAATACTTATAAAACGTACGAATTGAGGCAATTTTTCGTGCCAAAGTTGTTTTTTTGTATTCAAATTTTTGGATAAAATATATGTATTCTTTTACTTTTTGAAAATTAACACTTAAGCAAGACTCATTTTCTAACCATAGCAAATAACTCATTACGTCTGAATAGTATGCTTTTGCAGTATGTTTAGAAAAGTTTTTTTCGATTAAAAGATATGTTTTAAAATCTTCTAAATAAGTTTTTGAGTCTTTATTTAACCCCATAATATTCCTACTTACGCACGATTTTTTTTTGTTAGTCGTATTATACAATATTTTTGAATAAATTATAAATAATTTACAAAACAGAGGATAAAAATGAGATTAAGCAAAAAAATATTTATCACAGCAACAGTTGTCGGCATTATGTCTATTGGTTTTCCGACTGACGCAAAACCTGTTCAACAAAAATCGAAAACTTTAATTACAGCAAAAGTTTCGATGAATTATCAACAAGTCGACAAACTTCTTGAATACGACAGATTTGCCGATGCCGATAGAATTTTGAATAATATGATTTCGAAAAATCCTAACGACATTACTGCTCGTTCGTTGTATGCCGTTTCTATGGCAAAACAAAACAAATTAGACGTTGCTCAATCTCAATTGAATGCTCTTTTACCTAAATATCCTAAAAATGCAAACTTGCATTATGCACAAGGGATTGTTTATTTGAAAAGACAAGCATCTTCGGATATGGATTACAGAAACAATTCAGATATCTTGATTAGTGATGCAATAAAAGAATTTAACTCTGCTTTAAAATTGAATTCTAGATATTACCCTGCATACAATGCTTTGGGTGTAGTTGCACTTAATACTGGAAACATTCCAAAGGCAAGAGAATTTTTCAATAAAGCCTTAATGATTGACCCAAGTTATGCAACAGCAATTGATAATTTAGGTACTATGGATTATTTGGTAGGCGATTATGATGAAGCAAGAAAGAAATTCTTGAAAGCAATTTCAATTAATCCAAACAGTTCTACTGCATATTTCCACCTTGCACAAATTTATGATAAAAGGTCAATGTATTCAAAAGGTTTGGACGCTTTAGACCATTCTTTACGTCTAAAACCCAATTCATCAGTGGCTTACAACTTAAAAGGTGAAATTCTTAAAAAACAAGGAAACGAAACTGCTGCAATTGAAGCATTCAAAAAAGCAATTTCAATAAAACCTGAAAACTCAAAGCCATATATGAATTTGGCAATGGTTTATGAAAAAAGATTTGATAACGAACTTGCAATTTCTAATTTAAAATCGGCACTGGCAGTTAATCCGTCACTAAATCAAGCAAAATTGTACATTGGCGATTTGGCTCTTATGAAAGGTGATAACAACGAAGCATTGAAGTATTATTCATCTCTTGTAGGTGTTGAGGGCTATAACGCAGATGCTTTACGTGGTATGGCAAATGCTTATTTTGCTCAAGCAAAAGTTTCTGCAGGTCAAAGTTTAATCGGACGTGATAAAGATGTTGAAAATGCTTATGCAAATATTGAAAGAGCATTGCAAGCAAATCCAAACGACATGCAATTATATTTGGCAAAATTAAAACTTGCTAAATTGATGAATAAACAAAAAGATACAGAAGAAACTTTGAAAAAAATCATTGATGCACCAGTAAAAGGTCTTAATGACTTGTTAGCAAAAGGTGATGCTTATTTTGCAATGAATAAATATCAAGAAGCAAAAGATTCGTTTGAAAATGCAGTTATTTTTGCTCAATCACCTGAAGATTATTTGTTTGTTGCAGAAATTTTGACTTACGATAAATTCTACCCAAGTGCAAAAAATATTTTGAGAAAAGTTCTAATTGATGATCCAACAAATGAAGAAGCATTGCACAATTTGAACTACATTATGACAATGGAAAATCAATCAAAATCTTTGTATAAAGATGCAGAATTTTTCAATAAACAAAACAAAAATAGAGTTTTTGCAAGAGAATATGCTCAAAAATCACTTGAATTTAACCCAACAAACTATGAGGCAGCAAAATTAAGTGCAAAATTATGCGAAAAACAAAAACATTATGAAGATGCTGTTAGTGCATATAAAATCGTTGCAGGCTTAGAGCAAAAACCTCGAAAAGTTGCAAGACTTAACAAAAAAATTGCAAGATTAGAGAAAAAAGTAAACAATGCAAACAAAAGATATATGAAATCGGAAGATAAAAAGTTTAAAAAATGTCAAAACAAATTAACGCCAAATTTATAATAAGTGCTGAAAAATTAAGCCAATGTCCGAACTTTACCTTACCTGAGTTTCCGCTTTTAGGACGTTCAAATGTTGGTAAATCTTCGTTCATTAATTGCTTAAGTAATAACAAAAAATTAGCAAAAACCTCAAATACCCCTGGGAAAACAAGGTTAATCAATTTTTTCAATTTCTCTGAAAAATTTATGATTGCCGATTTACCTGGATATGGTTATGCAAAAGTTTCAAAAGAGGCTCAAGCAAAGTGGCAACGATATCTTGAAGAATATTTGTTAAAACGTGAACAAATCTGTTCTTTAGTTCAACTTGTAGACGGACGTCATGATTTGCAAAAAAATGATTTGCAAATGAGAGAATGGGTTGAAGCATACAATTTGCCAATTTTTACAGTAATTACAAAAATAGATTATGTGCCTAAAAACAAAGTCCTAAACGTAATTACAAAGGTTAAAAAAGAATTTGGCGGTACAGTTTTACCATTTAGTGCAATTGATAGAAAATATTGCGATGACATTTTTGCTCACCTTTTGGACTTATCAAAAGAATTTAAAAACCCAATCGAACCTGATTGTGTTGATGAAATAGCCGAGTAGCAGAATGATATTTTTTTAAAATTTGTTCAAGAATGATACTATGAAAAACTTAGATTGGTATCATTCTTTGAATTTGCCTGAATTTCTGCCTCCAGATTGGTTGTTCGCACCTGTATGGATAATTATTTATTTGATGATATTCGTATTGACTTCTTCTCTTCTTCAGGAAGAGA
>CAVFCO010000152.1:0-8448 GCA_963620955.1 Alistipes senegalensis
AGTTCCATACATTTTTTATCTGTGTCATATTAGACTCCTTTCTTTTATTAGTTTCATAAAAAAGTTTCTTTTAGTCTAATATGTATTTGAACTTGGACAGTTTTATGATAACATCTGTTATATGTTAGTTAAATACGAAAAATTTTTAAAAGAATTTCAAAAAAAGTTAGACACTTATTTTGAACAACAAAAAGAACATATCTATTGTCATGAGGGTTGTTCTTTGTGTTGCGAAATTGGTGAATATCCTTTTTCTTGGATTGAAATGGGATATTTAATGCAAGGTTTTTTGAAACTTTCTGATGATAAGAAAGATATAATTAAAAAGAATATAGAAAAAATTCACGAGAAAAAACAAAATTTTAAAGGTGAACGTTTTGAATATACTTGCCCATTCTTGATTGAGGGTTCTTGTTCTGTGTATTCTCATCGAGGATTGACTTGTAGAGTCCATGGACTTGCACATCTAAAAAAAGACGGCATTGTAAATGTTCCATATTGTGCGAATAACGGGTTAAATTATTCAGATGTTTTTAAAAATGGAGTTTTTGAGGCTGAACCTGTAAAAGAAATATTATATATTGATGAAATATTAAAAGATTTTGACGGTGAAATGGGTGAAATTCGTCCATTAATAAATTGGTTTTACAATAGTTAAAATTTACTAAAATCATGGCAATTTCTGAAGTTCAGATGTTTTGTATAAAATATGATTTCAGTAGGTTATAATCCGGCGATGCAAACATCACCTCAAACTGCACCGCAACCGGAAGTAAAAGAATATAGTGAAGAAGTTTTATATCCACAACTTTCAAAACCCGCAAAAGACGGTTTTAAAAAGATTACAGGTGGACAAATTCAAGATATTAAAAAAACTCCTCAAGTAACTCGTTCAGACTGTTATTTAGTGTCATCGCTAAAAGCCTTGGCAAAGTCTGGATTTGGAAAACAAATGCTTAAAAAGAGCATAAAAACTTCTGCTGACGGTGATACATTTGAAGTTCAATTCAATAAATATGACGGCAAAAATTCATATAAAATTTCTCAATCAACTTCTTATGAGTCAGTTTCTGGTAGAAGCAGATTTAATCCAATTGGGGCAGTAGAACATGCTTCAAATTGTTTATATCAAGATAAATTTTCATCAAAACCTGCGTATGTAAGGGCTTATTCAGGTATAACTATGCAAGGAATTCCTTTAGAATACAATCTTGCAAGTTATTTCATGAAAAACTTAACAGGCAAAGACCCTATCGCATTGGGTGATGAAAGTTTACGTTCTTTGTCTAGTAAAAAAGAAGAAGCGACTGCACTTTTAGATAAAATTGGTGATTATCCAATAAACAGACATAGTTTTGTTGCCGGTTCAAAATTAAAGGGAACAAAAGACGGCATTGGTACAATGCACTATTATGTAATTAAAGGTGTTGATAATAAGAAAAAAGAAGTTCATCTTGTAAATCCACGTTATGTTGATTTTTCAAAAGAAGGTGCAGAAAAAGAATTTGAAATTGACATGAAAAATGATGGTGTCGTTGATGAAAAAGAAATGGCAGACTTAAAAAATAATGTTAAAAACATGCCAAAAGTTTATAAATTATCTTACGACCAATTCTTAAACAACTTCCGTTCTATGGTTGGCTATTTCGACGAAAAAGTTGTAAAAGATAAAAAATAATCTAAAATTTTACTAATATATAGATTTTATTTATTGTAAAATTAATTTATGGCAAAGAAATTTCAATTTTATATAGTTCCAACACCTATTGGTAATATCAAAGATATTACTCTTCGTGCTATTGAAATATTAAAAGAAGTTGATATTATTGCTTGTGAGGACTCTCGAGTAACCCAAAAACTCTTAAATCACTATGATATCAGGACAAAAACTCTTTCTTATCATAAATACAATGAAAGAGAACGTGTTGATATGATTTTAGAGTTATTGAAAGACGGAAAGAGCCTTGCGTTGGTTTCTGATGCAGGAACTCCATTGATTTGCGACCCTGGGTCAATTTTGTTAGAGGAATTGAGAAAAAACAACATTTCAACAACTTCATTGACAGGTTCTTGTGCGGTTTCAACATTTTTATCGCAAGTTCCAAGAGATACTGAGGAATACACTTTTATTGGATTTTTGCCAAAAACAGAAAAACAAATCCAAGATATTTATAGAAAGTTCAAACATTCTAATATGGTTTTTTACGATTCGCCAAACCGTTTGTGTAAATCATTAAAACTTATTCAAGAAATCGCACCGAACATTAAAGTTGCGGTTGGTCGAGAGTTAACAAAACTTTTTGAAGAAATTTTTATTGACAATATTGAAAATGCCATTGAACATTTTTCAGGCGAAGTTAAGGGCGAAATTGTCGCAATGACTTTTGGTGTAAAAAGCGATGAACTTTCTGAAGTTAAGGATAAAATTGAAATTCTAAAACAAAAAGGGTTTAAATCAAAAGAAATTGTTGAAGTTTTGACCTCTCTTTACGAACTAAACAAGAATGATATTAAAGAATTATTATATTAATACGGTTGATTAGTTGAAACGAGTTGTTTTTTTAGTTAAAATGTCCCTATAAAAAGGGGATTTTGTAATGAAAAAATATATAGTTTTATTGTTGGTCATGATTGCCGGTACTGGTGTTTTTGCATCAGATTACAATGTTTATAAAATGAACCATGGGCAAACACTTATTGTAAAACAGGTTAAGTCTAATCCTATTGTTGTTATAGATACTTGGATTAAGACTGGTTCTATTAATGAAAACGATAAAAATACAGGGGTTTCACACTTTTTGGAACACTTGTTCTTTAAAGGTACAGAAAAAAATCCGACTGGTACATTTGATAGAATTTTAGAATCAAAAGGTGCTTTTACAAATGCTGCGACAAGCAAAGATTTTACGCATTATTATATAAAAATTCCGTCAAAAGATTTTGATTTAGCCTTGGAATTACATGCTGATATGCTTTTAAATCCTGCAATCCCACAGGCTGAAATGGATAGAGAAAGAAAAGTTGTTTTAGAAGAAATTGCAAAAGATAAAAACTCTCCAAATGATGTTGTTTACGACAATTTGAACGAATTAATGTTTAAAATTCACCCATACAAAAGAGAGGTTATCGGAACATCAGAAGTGATTGAAAATATTACAAGAGATGAAATTTTTGATTACTATCATAAACATTACACACCTGCAAATATGGTTACTATTGTTGTTGGCGACGTTGAACCTGATGAAGTTGCCAAAAAAGTTGAGCATGCTTTCTCTCAAAAATATTCAAAAACTTGTAAAAATATTTATAAAAAAGAACCGCCAATTACTCAACAAAGAGTTAATTTGGAAAAATTCCCTTGTGATTCTGGTTATATGATGATTGGTTTTAGAGGTACAAATGCAGTGCATAAAGACGAATTTGCACTTGATATTTTAGCCTCAATTCTTGGTGACGGTCGTTCTTCAAGATTTTACCAAACAATAAAAGAACAAAAACAACTTGTAAATTCAATTTCTGCAAGCAATGGCTCATTTAAAGATGACGGAGTTTTTTACATAAGTACTAATTTTCAACCTGAAAACAAGGATAAATTAGAAAAAGCCATTTTTGAAGAAATACACAAAATACAACAAAATGGTGTAACAGAAGAAGAAGTTCAACGTGCAAAAAGTATAATTGCTCGTGATACTCATTATTCAAGAGAATCAATCTCAAATATCGCAGTTGAAATGGGTTACACAACAATTTTAACTGGTGATATTAAAAACTATAATAAATATTTGGAAGATATAAACCAAGTAACTGCAGAAGATGTTAAACGTGTTGCAAGAAAGTATTTGGGCGAAAATAAATCTGCAATTTCAATTGTTGTTCCAGAAAATTATGTTGAACAAAAAACTTGCGAATGTGAAAATTCTTCAAAAAATCACGATGCAAAATTTGTAAAATCTGCATATAACACTGAAAAATATCAATTAAATAACGGTGCGACATTGCTTTTGAACAAACACGAAAACAATGATATTGTTGCAATTGCAATTCGTGCAAAAGGTGGTGAATTCTTAGAAAAAACTTGTGGGGTTGCAGATTTAACTGCCTCTACAATGTTAAAGGGTACAAAAAATTATTCTCAAGTTGAACTTGCAAAAATTTTGGAAGAAAAAGGTATTCAAATAATACCGTCAAGCACTGCTGATTATTTTGTTTTAAACGTAGTAACAACAAAACAAGAGTTACCATTGACATTATCTCTTTTGAAAGAGGTTGTAAATAATGCCACATTTGAAGAAACAGAACTTGCAAAGGTTGAAAGAGTTATGTTAAATAGCATAAAGGCAAGTCGAGATGTTCCAATCAAGCGAGCAATGGAAGAATATTCTGCTCAAATTTATGCAGGTTCAATTTATTCAAACACTTCAAAGGATTTGGAAAAATCTTTGCCAACAATAAAAAAATCTCAAGTTGTAGATTTTTACAAAACAATTTTTTATCCGGAAAATCTTGTTATTTCTGTGAATGGCGATGTTGATAAACAACAAATCATTGATGAAATGTCTGAAATTTTTAATTCAAAAACAGGCAAAAAATTTGATTATGCTCAACACAAAAATGATATTCCAAAAATAAATTCTGCAAGAAAAATTGTAACTCCAATCAAAAATTTGCAAACTGCTTGGATTTTTATCGGCTGGCAAACTGACGGAACAACTAACTTAAAAGATTTTGCAACTTTGCAGGTTATTGATTCGTTTATGGGTACTGGCATGAGTTCAAGATTGTTCAGAAATCTAAGAGAACAAAAAGGGCTTGCTTATCAAGTTGGTTCAGGATTTTCTCCAAGTGTTTTGAGAGGTAAATATACAATCTATATCGGCACAAATCCAGCAACGGTAAAGGTTTCACAAGACGGAATTTTTGAACAAATTAAAATTCTAAAACGTGATTTAGTGGGCGAAAAAGAACTTCAAGATGCAAAAACTCAACTTATCGGACAATATGTTCTTGCACTAGAAACAAATCTAGATAAAGCAGGTGCTTTAGCGATGTATGAAGCAACAGGCAGAGGTTTTGAGTTTATCGAACAATATGAAAAATTAATTCAATCTGTAACTGCAAAAGATGTTCAAGATGTTGCAAACAAATATTTCAACGGAAATTATGTAGAATCAATTGTTGATAAGGCTAAATAATTAAATAATGGAGAATTTAGACCAATTAAGACAAGCCGTAGAAATAGAAATCAAATACGGTTACATAGATATAAAAGGCAAAACGCAAGTTTTTTCAAAATTCTTGCGTTCTGAACTTTTGAAAGAATATAAAGCGACAAAAAATCCAAAATGGAAAATTTTATTAGAGGATTTTGAACGTTATCCGCTAGAATCTATGCCCGTTAGACGTAAAATTTTGAGTCGATTTTGTAAGGTTATGAAGCAGGAACTTAACCCTAAAAAAGAAATTGAAGCCAAACCTGATATAAGGCAACCTGATAAGTGCGATGTTACTTATATCAAGGGGGTTGGACCTAAAATTGGCTACTTGTTGAATAAATTGAATGTATTTACGGCAAACGATTTGTTGTACTACTTTCCGAAACGACATATTGATTATTCTGGTAGAACATTTATAAAAGATTTGGAAGAAGGCTCTACAACAACGATTTTCGGGTATATAAAATCTGTGCAATCTTTTACAACACGCAATAACTTAGGAGTTGTAAAGGTTAAAATTTCTGACGAAACAGGTTCTATTGAATTAAATTTTTTCCAAGCAAAATCTAATCGATTTATTTTAGAGCGAACAAAGGCTCAATTCCCAACAGGGGCAGGAATTATGGTTTCAGGTGTTGTTAAATTAAACAAGTATAACATGCAAAAGACTCTTGATAAGCCAACTTATTCAATTATCGCAGATGATATTTTTGAAAATTCTAACTTGAATTTAGGTAGAATTGTTCCGATTTACCCTCTAAGTGAAAATTTGAATATGAAAACACTTAGAAAAGCCGTTTTTAATGCTCTTGAAACATTTAAACATACGATAAAAACGGTTCTTCCAGAATATATTTGCCAAAAATACGACATAATGGAGAAATCAGAAGCCGTAAAACAAATGCATTTTCCTGAAACAATGGAAAAACTTGAAAGAGCAAGATTTTCTCTTGTTTTTGAAGAATTTTTTATTGCTCAAATGCGACTTGCAAAAATCAGAGAAAAAAATCGTCAAAGACATGATTCCTTGAAATTTAACATAAAATCTGACGGTTTGGTTATGAATTTTATAAAAAATCTTCCGTTTGAATTAACTAACGCTCAAAAAAATGCGGTTAACGAAATTTTGAATGACTTGCAATCAGATGAGCCTATGCAAAGACTTTTGCAAGGTGATGTTGGTAGCGGAAAAACTGTTGTTGCGTGCATTATGCTACTTGCTGCAGTTGAATGTGGTTATCAAGGTGCAATGATGGCACCTACAGAAATTTTGGCTCAACAACATTACAATAACCTTGTGAACTGGCTTACACCTTTAGGGCTTCACGTGGGATTATTCTTGGGAAGTTTGGGCAAAAAAGCGAGAAAACTTCAAGAAACAGATTTGGCAAACGGTCAAACTCATATTGCAGTCGGCACTCATGCCCTTATTCAAGATAATATTGAATTTGCAAATCTTGGTGCAGTCGTAATTGATGAACAACATAGATTTGGGGTAAAACAACGTTTAGGGCTTAGAAAAAAAGCAAATTCACCTCAAGTTCTTACAATGACTGCAACTCCAATCCCAAGAACACTTGCGTTGTCTGTTCATGGTGATTTAGATTTAACAATTATTGACGAGTTACCAAAAGGTAGAAAACCAATCAAAACGGCACTTACAAATTCTAAAAAACAAATTTATAATTTAATAAGAGAGCAAATTTCACAAGGTCGTCAAGCGTATATCGTTTATCCTTTGATTGAGGAAAGCGAAACTCTTTCTGCAAAAGCGGCAACTATTGAGGCGGAAAAGTTGCAAAAAGAAGTATTTCCAGATTTGAAAATAGGTCTTTTGCACGGAAAACTTAAAAATGACGAAAAAGACTCTGTGATGAAAGACTTTAAGGACGGCAAATTTAATATTTTAGTGTCTACAACCGTTGTTGAAGTCGGTGTTGATGTTCCGAATGCAACTGTAATGGTTATTGAAAATGCTGAAAGATTTGGACTTTCACAACTTCACCAGTTGAGAGGTCGTGTCGGTAGGTGCGAACATCAGTCTTATTGTATTCTATCTTCGTCAACAAGAAACCCTGAAACCCAAGCAAGGTTAGAAATTATGACTCAAACTAATGACGGTTTTGTTATTGCTGAAAAAGACTTAGAACTTCGCGGCCCTGGGGAATTTTTAGGAGTTCGTCAAAGCGGTTTGCCTGATATGATTGTCGCAGACATTGTTAAAGACACTGAAATTCTTGAAATAGCAAGAAAAGAAGCGGTTGACTTCGTTAGAAATAACGATTTAAATCAATATCCGCTTTTGGAGAACGCTGAAAACTTGCAAACTGTTAGTAATATCGATTTGCTAACTTCTTAGTTATAAGTTTTCAGTGTTAAAGAAGTTTATTCCGCCTAGTGCTTGATATAAGTTTATCATAGCGATTATTTCATTCATTTTTAAAGATACAACTTGTTGTTCTGAAACAAGTTCAATTTCTTTTTGATATAAAGTATTCAATCTGTCTGCGATGCCCAATTGTTCTTTCTTTTGCATCAAATTAGATTCTGTTTTGCTTAAGGCATAACGGTCGTTTGCGATTGAGTATTTACCGTTAACAGATTTTAATGTATAAAGTGCATCGTTTGTTTCTTGAATAGATTTTAAGATTGTTTTGTCATAGTGTTCTACGGCAATTCTGTATTCATCTTTTTGCAATTTCAAAAGTTGAATTTTCTTTCCTCCCATAAAAATATCCCAAGTTGGTGCAATAGCAATATTTGCAAGGAAAGTGTTTGCACTTGATAAGTTGTATGCGTTAAAACCTAAATTGCCGATAAGATTGAACTTAGGTAACAACTCTCTTTTTGCTACTTTTACATCAATTCCAACTCTTTCAAGATTTAATTCTGATTTTACATTGTCCGGACGTGTTGCCAAAACCTCTGTGCTGATTTCTTTTGGAATAGAAATTTTAGCATTAACATCGTTGTAATTTATTCTTTTTATATCTTGAAAACTTCTGTCTGAAAGGATTACGTTCATTTGATTTATAAGAACATCTTGTTTTTCTTTTAAATCATTTAATTCTTCTTGTAAATAAGTTAAAGATTTTTTCTCAAGAATTACTTGATTGATGTTTGCTGTTCCAAGTTGATATTTTTTTTCTACCGCACTAACAACATTTTTTTGAGTTTCAATCAAGTTTTGTTGTAATTCAATAAGTTTATCTACTTTAATTAAATTATAATAATC
>CAVFCO010000153.1:0-3313 GCA_963620955.1 Alistipes senegalensis
CATCAAGTACAATGATTGCAATGATAGGTGAGAAATCAAGCCCACTGAAAGGTGGAATAATTCTCTTGAAGATGTCCAGATAGCAATCTGTAGTCAACCTAAGTGCTTTCATTGGTTGTGCTTCCCAGTCGATTGTTGGAATCCAAGTCATGAAGATTCTTATAAGAATAAGAATTCCATAGAAATAGAATAAATTGTTTACAAGTTTGATAATCATCTTACGTCCTTTTCAACTACATTTGTGATGCTTTACGAGTGTTAGCACATTCGCAGTGTTCTCTTTTTTCAGGGATTGCTTCGATAACTCTGAATAACAAGTTTTTAACGTTTTCAAGGTTTTCATCGAATACTCTGCAAACTTCGTGGTGAGAAACAGGAGGAACATCACCAACAAGACCGCAATCGTGGTCTGTGATTAGAGAGATGTTCAATGGACACATATCCATTTCTCTAACAAGGTAGTTTTCAGGGAATGCTGTCATACCGATAACGTCCCAACCTTGGTTAGTGAAGAATTTAGATTCTGCTTTAGTAGAGAATCTTGGTCCATTGATAACAGTCATAGTACCTGTTTCGTGAACTGTAATACCCATTTGTTTAGCAGTGTTGATTGCTAATTCTCTTAATTCTGGGCAGTATAAATCTGTTGGAGATGGGTGGTGAACGATAGGTCCTTCAAAGAAAGTTGATTTTCTACCGTCAGTCCAATCAACGAATTGGTCGCAGATTACAAAATCGCCTGGGTTGATGTGTTTTTGTAAACTACCGCAAGCACATGGAGAGATAACTCTTTCACAGCCTACATATTTCATAGCCCAAACGTTTGCTCTATAGTTAATCATGTGAGGCAAAATAGTGTGGCTTCTGCCGTGTCTTGGCATGAAAGCAACTTTTTTATTGCCGATTTGTCCAATCATAAGAGCATCACTTGGCATACCATAAGGAGTTTCAACTTTTACTTCTTCAACGTTATCTAAGAATTTGTAAAAGCCTGAACCACCGAATACACCGATTGTTGCTAAATGTTTTTGTTCCATTTTTTGTTTTTTCCTTTCCTTTAATAAATATTAGAATTTATCTTTTATATAATTGTTAGTTTCTAAATAGTCTTTTAGAGTTTTATTGTTATAATAAGTATTTTTGTCTGGTACGACTTTGTTGTTAATTGTTGTACCGAATTTGAATGTATCAGGATTTGAACAATCACTTTTTTCAACTGTAACCTCATCAAGATTTTCACCTGTATAAGGGCAATTTGAACCTTGGTTAATTCCGTCGATGTCAAATATAATTACAAAGTCACTTTCGTCTGCGTTATCAACATCTGTTGTACGACAAACCATATTTTTGGGATTTCTTCTAACTACCCAATACGAACCGTTTTTTGTTGTAAATCTATACCCAGGGGCAGTTGCAATATTTGATATTGTTCCGATATCTTCACTGCTAACGATGTTTCCTGTTCTTTCAATGAATGCTCTTGGAAATATAGCATAATCTACAACAGAGTTGCCAGAAATATTTAATGAATAAATCGCATTACAAAAATTTAATCGAAATTTTTTTCCTGTAGTGCTATCATACGTCGTATAATATGCGGCAGGCAAAACATTTTCGTCAGAAGCGATAGCGTTAACTGTATTTAATATATGATTATAATTATTTTTAAAAGTAAGTTTTACTTTGTCGGCAGAAACTTTTTTGATTTGGTTTGCGACTGCACCAGCAATAATACCGATGATAGCCATTGCTAACAAAACTTCCATTAGTGTGAATGAAATTTTCTTCATGTACAAAACTCCTATAAAATAACTATACCAAAAAGAAATAATAAATGCAAAAAAGATACAAAATAGAAACAAAAGCAGGCGGGACGGCTTTCAGCCGTCCCGCCTGCTCTATATAACCTAAAAAACTAATTATTCAGTAAAGCAACTATTTTTAGTTGAATCAGTGCTGATTTTATTGTTTTTAGTAACGTTACTGTATCTAGCATAAGAACAAGCCATAGGGTCTTTTGCAGAATTTACTGCTGTACCTAATCTGTTGTGAACTTTACCAGATTTTTCAATGTAGAAAGTAAACATGTTAGGTGATCTGCAAGAACTTGAGTCATAGTAACAAGCAACTTCGTTTATGCCGTCAACTTTTACTGTTACAGTAGCGAATGGAGTTGTTGTGTTGAAGTTGTCAATAACTTCCCAGTACATACCGTCTGCTGTTTGAAATTTTGCAGTGTTGCCTGATGTACTGCTTGTTACAGGGTTCAATCTGTTCATGAAACTTAAGGCAAACTTGTTATTTGCAGTTGCAGAAGCCAAGTATGGATATTCAGTTTGCATATTGCCTGTGATTGCAGTATCAGAGAAACCTTTACCAAATACTGATGTTGCTAAATTACTGAAATCGTAGTTTTGGTCAACAACTTCGCTTGTGATAGGAGTTCCGCCTGAACTAGATGAAGAACTAGAACTGCTAGATGAAGAACTAGAACTGCTTGATGCTGAACTAGAACTGCTTGATGCTGAAGTTGATGTTGTTCCAGAAGAACTATCGCTATCCTTGATACAAGCACCGCCGAATGAGTCTTTGTGATAGCCCAAGCCACAAACGGCTTTACCGTTCAAACAATATGAAGAACCATCATCAAAATATTCAGGCACATCTGCTTCTTGGTAATTACATTGCATTGTTACAATTGTAGCCGAACTGAGAGTAGACGAAGTACTTCCACCACTACTACCGCAAGAATCAAAGCTGTATATTGGTGAGGAATTACTACTACTTATTCTGTCTAAACTTTCATCAGTTACTTCATACTCTAATGAAGTACATATTGCCAGAAATCTTTGCATTGTTGGGGAAAGTTTTGGGTCTATAAAGTTGCCAGCGATTGTTGTTGCGTTCGGATAAAGTTTTGAATCCGCCATAAGGTTTTGAACAACTTTCAAAGTGTTTGCGTATGCACGTCTGTACATAATAATATTTTCGTCTGGTTTTGCGTTTGTTACTGCGATAACCGATAGTGTCGCAAGAACGGCTACGATACCCAGAACGATTAATGCTTCGGACATTGTGAATGCAATATTCTTCTTCATAAACGCCTGCCTTTCTCTAATTTATTTTGTTTTGATAATAATGGCTTTTTCTCCTCAATCTTTTTAGAGGAAAACCCGACAGCAAATCTGTCGGGGTGGTTTTATATATAGTATTTTAAATACTAATCTTGTTTATTTTCCTATTTTTTTGCACTGCGGTCTGTTAAAAGTCTTATTGCTTTTAGTGCAGCATTGTCATTACCATAAACAGTAAC
>CAVFCO010000153.1:3323-18337 GCA_963620955.1 Alistipes senegalensis
TAGAGGAAAACCCGACAGCAAATCTGTCGGGGTGGTTTTATATATAGTATTTTACATACTAATCTTTTGCACTGCGGTCTGTTAAAAGTCTTATTGCTTTTCGTGCAGCATTGTCATTACCATAAACAGTAACTGCACCACTAGCATCTATTTTAAATGTGTAGATGTCAGCATTGTAACTTGTCGAACTGTTTGGTTTTTTGTCTGCACCGTTGATATCAACTTTTACATAAGATACAGAGTTTGCATTGCCAGATGAGAAACCGTCTGTTACAGTCCAGTCCATGCCGTCTGTTGTTGTGAATGTACAAACTCTGCCGTCGCAAGATTTGTTATCAGTTTTGAATAAATCTGCAAAGTTATAAGCAAATTTGTTTTGTGCAGTGTAGCCTGTTGCACCGTTCATAACTTTTGTATTGCTGAATACAGCATGTGGGTTTAGAGCAACTGTGCTTGATGTAGATGTGCCTTGGTATGCTTGATCGGTGTATGAACCATCTTTTAGGTTTGATGAGTTTGTTTGACCTGAACCTTTAGATATATTATCTGCATTTGTTTCGTTGCCCTTTTCGGTGGTTATAAGATCTAGATCTGATGTTGAACCGCTAGAACTAGAACTGCTTGATGCTGAAGTTGATGAAGAACTTGAAGAACTGCTAGAACTAGAACTAGAACTGCTTGACGTTGACGATATTTCCATTTTTTCAAGTGATTGAAAATTGCTACTACTAGTACTATATGAAGCTGTGATTTTGCAAGATGTTTGGTCTAGCACTTCATCATCAACTTTTGTTGATAGTTCGTAATCCATCATGTTTCTTTGTAGAATCGATGCCAAGTATGCACTATCTTTATCCAACAATGAAACCTCAGCATAAGGGTACAACTCCTGGTCGTTAATCAATGATGCTACCGCTTTTGCTGTTTCTTGATATGCCTTTCTTATCATCATTGTATCTTTATCCGGTTGCATGTTTTTCAAACTAACTGCAGAAATTACCGCAATTATACCGATAACAGCAACCATGATTAGTGTTTCAGTCAGTGTGAACGCATGTCTTTTAATCATAAGCAACTCCTTATAAAATTTTTAAATAAATCTTCAAATCTAAACTATTACTGTCTTTGGACAAATTCTCTTAAGTTAGTGTTTGTTTTTTTATATAAAACCTAAAAATTATCTATCAAAATTAGTCCATCTTATTATACCATTATACCACTTTGGGGGTAGGCTTGCAATATTTTTATGTTTATATTAAAATATATTTACAAATGTCATGGGTTGTATTAAGTACGCTTATAATAATCCGTGCAAACAATTTACAACACTAGGAAATATCTTTATGTTAAAGAAAGCAGTATTGCTTACACTTCTTTTAGTAGGAACTATGTTCTTCCAAAAGGTGATAGCAGCAGACGTTTCTCAAAACGAAGTAAAGGCTATTATTGTAAAGCAATCAATTGAATTAGGCATTGACCCCGCATTAGGTTTAAGCATCGCTAAAACCGAATCAAACTTTAGACACAACTCAAAAAGCCCTTATGGTGCAGTAGGTGTGTTTCAACTTATGCCCGCAACCGCTAGAAATATGGGTTTAAACCCTTATTACCTTAGCGATAACATTCGTGGTGGTCTAATGTATTACAAAATGATGTACAAAATGTTCGGCTCAACTGAACTTGCACTTGCTGCCTACAACGCAGGACCTTTTGCAGTTGCTAGACACAAAGCCGTTCCAAGTTCTACAAAAGGGTTCGTAAACTCTATTATGGCTGATTACAGATACTATTCTAAAAACCCAGACCAAGCAATTATTCAAGCAAAAAGAAAAGCACCTGTGGTTAACGTTAAACCAAGACCTGTAGTTTCTTCAAAACCATCAGTTACTATCCAACCGAACACATCTTCTAGCAAAGCAAATCTTTCTAAGCACCAACTTCAAATGATTGACGTTTCTGCTACAAAATCAGTTAAGGATTCTTTGATTTAGTGGGCGAAAATTTAATAGGTTTGTCGGGCGGTTTGGCTTTCAGCCAAACCGCCCGATTTTTTATTATTTTGTCATACCACAGATTATGGTACGGCGTCATACTGCACCCCCTTTTCCCTCGTCATACCGCACTCAAAAACACCCACCACGTCATACCGCACTCCGTTGCGGTATCTTTCTTGCCGTCATACCGCATAAGCGAATTGAATTGCGGTATCTTTAAAACAATTAATAAAGATACCGGAATAAATCCGGTATGACGAAAATGTCATACCGTACTCTCTTTCTCCCACGTCATACCGCACCCCCTTTTCTCTCGTCATACCGCACTCCGTTGCGGTATCTGAAATTCCGTCATACTGCATGAGCGAAGTGAATTGCGGTATCTTTAAAACAATTAATAAAGATACCGGAATAAATCCGGTATGACGAAAATGTCATACCGTACTCTCTTTCTCCCACGTCATACCGCACCCCCTTTTCTCTCGTCATACCGCACTCCGTTGCGGTATCTGAAATTCCGTCATACTGCATGAGCGAAGTGAATTGCGGTATCTTTAAAACAATTAATAAAGATACCGGAATAAATCCGGTATGACGTTTTGTATCCCGTCATACCGCATAAGTGAATGAAATGAACGCATTGCGGTATCTTTTATAAAATTTTTTAAGAATAAGTGTATTAAGTGTTTACTTTTATTCTTCTTATGTTAAAATTGAACTATAAAGGGGTAATTCTATGTTAAATGAAACTAAAACGCACGAAATAACAGTCGATACAGTTATTCTTACTATCAAGAACAACGCATTACAAGTGCTTTTGGTTAAACGTGAAAAAGAACCTTTTATCGGCAAGTGGGCAATCCCTGGGGGGTATGTTCGCATGTCTGAAAACCTTGAACAAGCCGCTGTTCGTGTTCTTAAAGAAAGAACTAACGTGGATAACGTATATCTTGAACAGTTATACACTTTCGGCGATCCGTTAAGACACCCTACATCTCGTGTTATTACTTGCGTTTACTTCGCTCTTGTAAGATATGAAGATGTTAAGTCTATGGTTTCTAACGATGGTGAAGTTGCGTGGTATCCAGTAGACGAAATGCCTGCATTAGCATTCGACCACAAAGAAATTATTGATTACACTCGTCGCAGAATTAGACTTTCTCTACGTTCTTGTCCTGTTGCTTATCAATTATTAAAAGAAAAATTCACTCTTACTGAAATGCAAAAAGTTTATGAACTTATTATGGGTAAAGAACTTGATAAACGTAACTTTAGAAAAAAAGTTCTTGGAACAGAAGGTCTTATTGAATTAGACGAATTTACAAAAGCATCTTCTAAACGTCCAGCCCGTTTATATCAATACAAACAATTACATACTGGCGATATGAAATCTTTCTTTATCGCTAATGCAAATAGTGAGGATTTATAATGTTATTAGGTTTAGTTTGGTTCTTACAAATAGCAACATCAATTCTATTAATAATTTTAGTACTTTGCCACTCTCCAAAAGGCGATGGTATTGCTGCTATTGGTGGTGCTTCTCAAATGTTTTCATCACAAAAAAGTGCTGAAAAAGGTTTGAACAAAATTACTTATATCACTGCAGGTATTTTCTTACTATGCACATTCTTATTAGGTTTTGGACTAATCAAGTAATTTTATGAAACAACGTTGGTATGAACAAAATCCAGATTTGAATGAGGTTGTGAACTTTATTCAATCGCTCGATTTTGATGATAGAGTCGTTGTTGCAAAGCATTTACTACAAATTCTTATTTCAGAGTGCAATATTAATATTGACGAAGAATTATCTAAAATCTCAAAACACGATTACTCTTATAATCGTTGGTATGATGATAATTTCGATTTGTCGACTGCATTTGAGTTATTGAAAAACTTGTCAAAAGTAGAGCAAGAGTTTGTTGTAAGTCGTTTTTTATCAGAAATTGTTATGTCGTTTGTTAAAAGGGAACTATAATTATGAAAAATGTTCTTGTTACAGGTGCATCAAGAGGTATCGGCAGAGTTATCGCTCAAGAATTGAGTTATGATTACAATGTTTTTGCGACTGCTCGTGATGAAAGATTATTAAAAGAACTTAATCCAACTGATTATTGCGTTTGCAATCTGGCTCAAGATGAAGATTTGAGCAAATTATGCGAATTTATCGACAATAACAACATTGATATTCTAATCAACAATGCCGGTGAATACATTTACAGCAAAATTGAGGACTTGAAGTCTGAACAGATTTCATCAATTTTCAAAACAAATGCTATCGCACCAATGATTCTTATGTCAAAAGTTGTGCCTTACATGAAATCTCAAAAATGGGGCAGAATCGTAAACATCGGCTCAATCAGTGGGGTTATGGGCGAAGCCTGTGCAAGTGCTTACTCCGCAACAAAAGCCTCTTTAATCGGCTTATCAAAAGCCACTGCGTTAGAATTAGCACAAGATAACATCACCGTAAACACTATCAACCCAGGGTGGGTAGACACAGAATTAGGCAAAGGTTCAATCGACGAATCTGAATTCTCGCAAGAGGAAATCCTAGAATGCGTTCCTCAAAAACGTTTTGTAGAGCCTATCGAAGTCGCAAATCTTGTTAAATATCTAATCTCAGAGCAAGCAAAAGGTTTAACAGGACAATCTATCAATCTTTGTGCAGGTTTGAGTGTTGGGATATAATTTGCTTTAAAGAGTTTAATATTTTTAAAAGTTTTTAAATAATCCGCCCAAGCAATTTATTGCTTGGGCGGATTTCTTTTTATTATTTTTAATTTTTTAAGAATTTTCTATCTGATTTTTGGGAATGCAAAAATTACACCGTCTTCGCTTCTCCAACGAATATAACCTGTGTTTCCGTTATTATCTTCAATTGCAGTAATCAAAGCCCAGTTGCCTTTTACAACAGTTAATTTGATTTTTAGCGGATATTTGATTGTTTGCACAGTTTGTGAATCGTCAAGAGTTGCACTGTGAATGTCGTTCACATAAGCAGGTGCATCTGAAAAAATTTTTAGTCCATATTTGCGTCCGTAGATGTTGTAGAAGTTTCTCCATGGCATAAATCTCAAGTCTTCGGCTTGAATCCAGCCTTTTTTCTTTGCTGTTTTATCGTAAATTACTTCAATCCAATCATCTGTGAAATCTACAACTTGCACGTATGCTAGTTCTTTTTCTTGCACAAATACTGAGAAAATGTTTTCAGCATTGCCTTTTGAACTATTGAATGTTTTATAATCCCAGTTTGCTTGGTACAAAATTTCAGATTTTGTATCTGGATTTTTGTATATCACAATATGTTGTGGCATTTGGTACATTCCAATTGCTTCTGTTGAGATATCTTTTGTGCTTGCCGGTAAAATATCAGCATTCACAGGTAATATCATAACAAGTGCAACAATTAGTGAAAATACTACATTTTTAATCATATTCATCATCTGTTAATTACTCCCTGAATGAAATTTCGCTGTATGCTTTTTGTAATCCAGTTTTTACTGCAGACATTTGACGTTCGATAACTTCTTCTGTCAAAGTTGCGTTTTCGTCTTGTAATTTAATTCTGAAGGCTAAACTTTTGAAGCCTTCTTTGATGTGTTCACCCTGGTAAACGTCAAAGATTTCAGAACCTTTGAACAAGTTGCCTTGTGCAGATTTTTTGATAACTTTTTGAAGTTCTGCGTAAGTTACTGATTCTGGAATTACGAATGCCATATCTCTTTGTACTTCCGGATATTGTGGTAAGTGTTTGAAGTGTGGAACACTTTCGTGTACGCAAGATAAAATTTCATCTAAGTTTACTTCAAAAATGAATGCATCTTGGTTCAATTTCATTTTGTCTTTCAACAATGGGTGAATTTGTCCAAAATATCCGATATTTTTAGGAGTTTTACCCAACATTACAAGTTTTGCAGTTTTGTATGGGTGCATGAAGTTTACGTTTTCTTCTGCTTGGATTTGAATTCTGTTTTCTAAACCAAGGATAGAAAGTAATTTTTCAAAAACACCTTTCAATGTGTAGAAATCAGTTTTTTGAACTTGTTGCCATTTTGAATTTTCAATATCGCCTGAAATAATACCTGCAAGCATTTTAACTTCAGTTACACCTGAATCTTGTTGAGTTGTTTCGTGGTCTTTGAAGTATGCTCTGCCGATTTCATAAGCCCAGTAGTTCTTTTGACCGTTGTCCCAATTGTTTTTGAAACAGTTTAGAACATTTGCAACTAAGTTTTGACGAAGCATTGAGTATTCTTCACTTGCTGCGTTTGCCACTGTTACGGCTTGTTCTGGGTTGTATGTCATCATATATTGGTCAAGTAATGATTTACCGATTAATGAAGTTGTAACGATTTCGTTCAAACCGCAAGAACGCATTAAGTCGTGGATTTGTGCCACTGTTTTTTCTTCAATTGTAATCACTGGAACATTATTCTTTTCAGGTAATGTTGGTGGAACTTGTTCGTATCCGTTGATTCTTGCGATTTCTTCGATTAAATCGATTTCTCTGTAAACATCGTCAACTCTGAATGATGGAACTTGAACTTTTGCTGCGTTTTCGTTTTTGCCCAAAATTGTAAATCCTAATTTTTCAAGAATTGATAATGCTTTTTCTGTTGGAACTTCAATACCTAAAATTCTTTTGATTTCTGAAAATCTTAGTGTGATTGGTTCAATTTCGTTTTTATCGCTACCAGTTTGAACAACACCGTCAACTTTTGCATCTGCATATTCAACAAGTAATTGCATTGCTCTCATTAAGGCTTGTTTTACAGCACCGATATCAATACCACGTTCAAATCTAGCACTTGCTTCAGAACGGTAACCAACACTTCTTGCACTTCTTCTGTTTGCTGCAGGAACGAAATATGCTGCTTCTAAAGCGATTGATGTTGTGTTATCGTCAATTTCAGAGTTTGCACCGCCGAAAACACCGCCTAAGCATACAGGTGCTTCTTTTGTCGCGATTAAAACACTGTCGTGAGTTAAGTTTCTTTCAACTTCATCAAGTGTAACTAATTTTTCACCTTCGTTTGCACGTCTTACGCAAAGGTAGTTGTTCAATTTGTTTCTATCAAATGCGTGAAGCGGTGTACCTAATTCCAAAAGAACGTAGTTTGTAATATCTACAACATTGTTGATCGAACGAATGCCTGATGAAATTAATCGTTTTTGCATCCAATCTGGAGATTTTTTGATTTTAACTCCACTCAACAAACCGATTGAATAGAATTTGCAAACATCTTCGTCTTTGATTTCTACTTCAAATCCGTCGTTGCCGTATTCAACAGTTGCTTGTAGTGGCGAGTATTTTAAGTGTTTATCAAATATTGCACAAAGTTCTCTTGCAACACCGATTACTGACATTTGGTCGCCTCTGTTTGCTGTTGGTGCAACATTTAAAACTATATCTTCTTCAAGATTTAAAATTTCTTCTAATTTTTTACCAAGTTCAAGATTGTCAATAAATCTGTTCAAAATTAAAATACCGTCTTCTTCTTGATAATTTCTATCGCTTAAGCCTAATTCATCTGCAGAACATAGCATACCTTGAGATTCAACACCTCTGATTACCGCAGGAGTTAATTCAAATTGTTCTCCAGTTTTTCTGTCTAGAACTTTTGAACCAACTGATGCGTAAGGAATAATTTGTCCCTCTGCAATGTTTTGAGCACCGCAAACTACTGTTTTTACTTCAGAACCGATGTTAACATTAACTAAATGAAGTTTGTCTGCGTTTGGGTGTTGGTCAATTTTTTCGATTTTAGCAGTAATGATATTTGTAAATTTTGGTTTCAAATATTCAATTTCTTCTACTTCTAAACCACTCATAGTCAATTCATGAGCAATTTGTTTTTCGTCAATTCCGTCTAAGTCTACGAATTCTTTTAACCAATTAAGCGATACTTGCATTTTTTATATTCTCCTTAAATTCTTCTAATTTTTCTTTGTCATCACATTCAATGTAAATTCTCAATAACGGTTCAGTTCCGCTTGGACGAACTAAAATCCAACTGTTGTCGTTGAAATACAATTTAACTCCGTCAATTTTATTGACTTTGACAACTGTATATTCGCCTAAGTTTTGAAGTTTTTCAGCATTTTCTAGTGCTGTTGGAACTTGTTCTTGAGTTTCTAATTTAATATCAATTCTGTCGTTGTAGAATTTTTTACCGGCAAATTTGTGCAAATCTTCTTGCAATTGAACTAAAGTTTTGTGTTCATAAGCCATTGCTTCAAGAATTAACAAGTTTGCTAAAATACCGTCTTTTTCTGGAATGTGTCCTTGGATTGAAAGACCACCAGAATCTTCTCCGCCGATAATCGGATTATATTTTCTCATTGCTTCGCCAACATGTTTAAATCCTACGGCTGTTTCAACGAGTTCTACATCTAATTTTTTAGTTACAATATCTAATAATGTACTTGCACCAACCGTTTTAACAAGTGAACCTTTTAAGTTTTTGTTTTTTGTTAAGTGCATTAGAAGGATTGCGATAATTTCGTTTGGTGTTACGTAATTACCCTTTTCGTCAATAACTCCAAATCTGTCGCCGTCGCCGTCATTTGCAAAACCAACTGCATTAACAGAATTTTTTACTTTTGTAATTAATTCCTGCATGTATTGAGGTTTTGGTTCAGGCATTCCGCCACCAAAATTAGGGTCGTGTTTCATGTGTAGTGATTGGAATTTTATTCCTTTTGCTTTTAAAATTTTGTCAAAATAACCGATTGTTGCTGAATACAAACCGTCAAAAATAATATTTGTATGGTTGTTTTTTATCGCATTAAAATCAATTAATTTTTCCAAGTGGTTGAAATAATCTGCAGAAAAATCGTAGTATTCAAAAGAACCTTCAAGGCTATTTTCAATGCTTTCTCCTAGATTTTTTACGATTTCTGATGTGATTTCATCTGTTGCAGGTCCTGCATAATCAGGAATGAATTTTAAACCTAAATATTTTGGTGGGTTATGACTTGCGGTAAACATTATCGCACAAGCATTTAAGTGTTTTGCGTTGTATGCCAAAACTGGAGTTGGCACAACCTTTTTGCTATATAAAACTTTAAACCCTTTTTGTACAAGAATGTCTGCACAAAGTTTTGAAAAAACATCTGCCATGTTTCTTGGGTCATAACCGATAATAATTTTTTTGTCTAATCCGAAGTTGTCGAAAACGTACTTAGCAATAGCATTTGACACTAAAGACACGTTCTCCGAATTAAAATCTTCTCCTACTACGGCTCTCCAACCGTCTGTTCCAAATTTAATATTTGCCATTTTTTATCCCTTTTAGTAAAATTATAAATAAAACAAGGAGATTTAGCAATGAATTTTTTATCTAATGTTTTAAAAATTGGTTATTTAGGTCCTGGTGGTTCTTATTGTGAAATGGCAAAGGACGAATTTTTAGATAAATACGATATTTATCCTGCTGAAGAACCTTTTAATATGATTAGCAGAGTTGTTGATTTTGTTGACAATAACGAGGGTGTAATCGGAGTGATTCCTCTTGAAAATTCAATTGAGGGAACTGTTAGAGAATCAAGTGATACTTTGATTAAGACTAAAAATCCAAATATTAGAATTCTTTCAGAGTTTATTATTCCTATTAACCATTGTTTATTGTCAAAAGTTACAGAATTGTACAGCATTACAGGGGTTATTTCTCATCCTCAAGCGATTGCTCAATGTCATGAATTTATTTCAACTAGACTGCCAATGAATGTATCAATTATCAAGGCTTCTAGTACTGCAGAAGCGGCTCGTTCGTTGGATAATTACAATCTTACTTATTCTGCAATTGGTAGCAAAAAAACTGCTCAGTTATATAATTTAAACATTATTTGCGAAAATATTAATGATGACCCTACAAATCAAACTAGATTTGCATTGATTGGTGATTTTGAAACTCCAGTTACAGGCAATGACAAAACTAGTATTGCTTTCTCTACAGAAAACAAATCTGGTGCGTTGTTAGAAATATTGCAAATTTTCTCAGATTACAACATAAATCTTTCATATATTGATTCAAGACCATCAAAAACTAAATTTGGTGAATACACGTTCTTTGTTGATTTTGATGGACATGTTAAAGATAAATCAATTAAAAAAGCCATAGACGATATTCTGCAAAAAGCAAAATATTTCCGTCTATTAGGCTCTTATGAAAAATTTGTTCCAAAAAACTAGTTATTTTTATTATTTGTTGTTGTAAACGTGTCTGATTAGCATTTCTTCAAGGATTTTCTTTTGATTTTCGCTTGATTTTCCGTCAGTTACGTAAACTGCAAATGCGTAAGAATTTCCGTTTTTTGTGTCTATATAGCCAGCAATTCCGCTTATATTAGACAATGTTCCTGTTTTTGCAAATAACGAATTTTTTATCAATAGCATTCTATATTTCAAGGTTCCTTCTCCTGGTGTTGGAAGTTGTACTTTGACCTTGTCATAGCCATTGTTTTGTGCAATTTTTACTAAGAATTGAGTCATAAAATCTGCGGTTACTAAGTTGTTTTTAGAAACTCCGCTACCGTCTGTTAATCTTATGTTTGAACAATTGATTTTGTTATCATAGCAATATTTATTAAACATAGCCATCGCTGTTGATTGCGAACCTGTATTTTTACTATATTTTGCACCTGCTAGTTTAAATACTGTTTCTGCAACCATATTATTACTATTTTTCAAAATATCTACTGATGCTTCCGAAATAGGGTGTTCTATCTCGCCAATCAATTCCGCATTTGCTGGAACTTTTACTTTTTCATATTTCCCTGTATATGAAATTTTGTTAGCGTTTAGTGCTTCTTCAAGTCTTAAAATAAAATACCTTCTTAAATAAGGCACTGGAATTTGAACTTTTGTTGTTTGACTAACTTCACCGCTAACAGTTAGTGCATCAGGTGAAATGTCATTTTCAGGGTCTTTTGTTATATTGATGTTGTTACCTGATTGAACTGTAAGTGTTTTGTTTATGAATGTTGTAGGGTAAAATACGTTAGTAAAAATGTTTGCAGGGGTTTGCAAAACGGTTGGTCTGATAATTATTGTATACAAATTTTTATCAATGTTATATGCCCCAAATTTTGGCATTAAAACATTCAAACTGTCGTCCCATTGCCAACCTTCGCCCCATGTGTTGTTGTCTAAAATAGTATCATCTATGTAAAGGTGTTTTAGGGTTTCACCTTTTTCAATATGAATGTTTGAGATTAATTCTTTTAAATCTTTTCCGCTCAAATAAGGGTCTGCCCCCAAAACTATATAATAATCACCAGATTTTGTTTTATATAGTTTTGTTGAAAAATTATAATCTTCGCCTAAAGTATTTAGAGAAGAAAAATAACTCAAGATTTTTTGGGTAGATGCAGGTGAAATTTGCATGTCAGAATTGTATTCATTAACGATTTCCCCCGTTTTTACATTTCTTAATGATACAGATACTGTACCTTTTGAAACTTTGGTTTTATTTATTACGTTTCTAAATTCATCTACGTCGTTTAGTGCAAATGCTGTTTGTGTCATTAAAAACAACGATAAAATTGATAATATTATTTTTTTCATTTTATTTTTCCTTAACGTCATATTTTTCGTGAATATCTTTTAGTACAGTGCATTTTGCTCTGAATAAATTTTGTTCTTCAAAGTCTAAGGTTGCACTGATTGCCCCCTCTAAGGTTGTAATTTCGGCTAAATTATCGCCCTTGTAGTCAATAATTGTTGATTTTCCAAGGTTGAATAAACCGTTATTTATTGCCCCAGATTGGGTTAGGGCAACGAAGTAACATTGATTTTCAACGGCTCTTGAATGTGTCATTGAAACCCAAGGAATTTCTTTTGTGCTTCCCCAAGCCGCAACATTTACCATTAAATCTACGCCCTTTTTAGCATAAGCACGGTAAATTTCTGGAAATCTTATGTCGTAACAGATAGTTAATCCTACTCGTACTCCGTCAAGAGTTACAATAACTGGATTTGAACCTGCAGTTATGATTTCGCCCTCAATGTCACCATAGTAATTAAATAAGTGACATTTATTGTATGTAGCAACTAATTCACCGTTTCTATTTAACACAGGGCAAGTGTTATAAAGTTTTTCGCCTTGTTTTGTTATAAAACTTCCTCCAATGATGTTTACATTGTGAGTTTTAGCCATTTTTGATAAAAAGTTTATAACTTCGCTATTTTCAAGTTCTTCTGCGGACTCGACAAAATATTCGCAAGCCCAACCGACTGTCCAAACTTCTGGTAATACAATGATATCAGTATCTTTTTGAACATTTTTTTCGATTAACTCTTGAATTTTCTCTATGTTTTGTTTTTTATCCCCAAGTTTTGATGACATTTGAATAGCCATCACATTTATATTTTTTGTCATTTTCTTTTTTTGTAAGCCTCTTTAAATGCTTCAGGTGCTTTTGCTTCCAAGTCTAATAATGCTTGCTTTAGTTGTTCTTTGATTTCTTTATCCTGTTCTGGAGTGCTATCTTCAGGAACATAGATTGGAGAACCGTATAGATTTACAATTTTTGTAAATCCCATTGGTATTCTGAATTTGTCCCAAGTCGGAAGTCTTAAAAGACTTTTATTTGGTGAATACCAAATCATTGGAATTATTGCACCGCCAGTATGTTTTGCGACCTTTATAACTCCGTTTTTAACCTCGTGGTATGGACCTGTAGGTCCGTCAACCATTATTGCAACATTTTGACCCTCGTTTACACATTCAATCATCTCCATAGTTGCTCTAACGCCACCTTTTTTGCGAGTTCCTTTGTCTTTTGAACCTCTAACGGTGTTAAATCCCCATTTGTGAACTACTCTTGCGATGATTTCGCCGTCTGCTGATTTACTAATCAAGATGTTAACGTTTTTTCTTTTTTCAAATGGGATTCCGTGCAAACTACATTGGTCTGAATGCCACATTGCAAAAATAACCTTGTTTTCTTGCTCTGGATAGTTTACGTTTTCTATATGTATCATTCTTTCAAGAACTCTGAATAGTGAGTATACCAGATTTGAAAGAATAGTTATCTTTTTTTCTTCGCTTATATTTAACATGACAATATAATTATACTACAAAATTTCTGTGTGTGATTAATTCTCTTTTGCGTAAGGCAATCTTATACAGAACTCTGTTCCTTTTTCGTGGTTACTATTTACTGTGATTTCACCACCGTGAGATTTTACGATTTGTTGAGCAAGGTATAGCCCTAAACCCGTACCGATTTTTCTAAATTTCTTCGCTGTAGAATAGTATTTTTTGAAAATCATTTCTAGGTCTTCTTTAGAAATACCTTTGCCGTAGTCAATAATCGAAATATCTACGTCTGTTTTTGTTTTCATTACGGAAATGTCAATATTTTTTTCTGATTCACTGTGCAAAATTGCATTTTGAACCAAGTTTTTTATAACTCTTTTTAATTGCAATTTGTCAGCATTAATTGTGATATTTTCGTATTCTTTAAATCTAATTTTCAGATTATTTTTTTCTGCAATTGGACTCATTTCTTTAATGATGTCGTTGATAAATGGATTAATTTCAAATTCTTCAAAATAAAGTACTGCACCAGTATCTTTCATTTTGTATGTTTCAAGAAGAATTTGTACAAGTTCAATCAATTCTTGATTTGAAACCTGCATATTCTTTATCGCTTCTTTTTGTTTATCGCTAATTGGACCAAATTTTTCTTCTATTAGAAATTCAAGAATATTTGATTCTGCAATAATAGGAACTTTTAAATCGTGAGTTAACGTTGCAACGAAGTCTTCTTTCAAGTTTTCCATTTCTTTTTGGTTTGTTACATTTTTTAGGATAACGATGTATTTCTTGATTTTTTTGTCTTCGTCGAGTTGAAGTTTCATTGCACTTGCTTCAAACTTGTCTTCAGAATAACCCTTGATATAAATTTCAGTATTTTCTAATTTTTCGACAGGAGTGTTGTCTAAAATTTCAATGTAGTTAAGCAAATCTTTTTTTATAATTGCCTTACCTTTTTCGCCAAACCACTGAGAAACCTTAGGTGTTGCTCTTAAAATTCTATGTCTGTTATCTATAATAACAAGACCGTCAGATAAAGAATTTAAAATTGCCTCTAAGAATTTATTTTGATGAATAAGTTCTGTTTGTTGTTTTGTAACTTCTTCTTCTTTTTCTTTTAATGAGTCGATTAGACCATTGATACTTTCTGTTAACGTTTCGTAGGATTCAGGATTAATAGTTTTAATTTTATTCCCTAAATCACCATATCTCATAGAATCCAAAGTCTTGTTTACAACTCCAAGGTAATCGTTGATTTTTGTCCAACGTTTTGTGTATTCCTTTGAAACAAGTAACAATAAGAAAAATATGAATATAATGAATAAATTTACTGCATAAAAAAGCATTTTTTGTATCCCTTATCTTTTTAGTAATTTTATGTTACTATAGTTCTTGTTCAAATTCAATTAATTTATTGAAAGGTCTACAAATGAAGAAAATTTATTATTTATTTGCTTTAATGTTTTTTGCAGTTCAACCAGTGTTTGCAAGTGAATCTATTACTTCAAATATCAAATATACTCTAAAACGTTCAACTGACGGAAGTTATTTTTCTGTGGTTATCGCTTTATCAGTTGTTATTTTATTAATATATATAACTGGCATAATTTATGCAAAATTGAATGTATTAGGTTATAAAACTTTAAAAAAACAATATAAAGATATTGATGATTCTAAAATTATTATTCGTTCAACTACACAAATTGGTAATAATAAAACTTTACACGTAATTGAACTTGCAGGTAAAAAGATGTTAATCGGTGTAACAAATGACTCTATTAATTTAATTAAAGATTTAGATGAAAAAAATACAGAAAAAGTGGTTGTTTCTCAAGATATGTTAACACAAAAATTATCCAAATCTTTACCTCTTGATAAAATCTATCCTCAAGGGCAAGAAATTCAAGATGAAATCAAAATTGATAATGAAATCCCAGAAGACTCTGACGAAAGCGATGATACAAATTACAAT
>CAVFCO010000154.1:0-6891 GCA_963620955.1 Alistipes senegalensis
ACAATAAGACGTGCACTTCCGCATAAAATAGATAGATTTTTGTACGTGTCAATCGCAATTGAGTCACCATAAAATTTTTTAATATTGCTAAAAATATGAAAATAAACGATAATAACAGAGAAAATAAATCTCAAAAAATCTACATTATAAAAATATCTCTTATCGTTTGTTTGGTTTTCCATTTTTGCTAGTTTATCGTGATAATTAGTTACATTTATATGAAGTTTATATCATATTACATGTAGTTTAGCACATAGAAAATTTAATATCAAGAAATAACATGATAATATGGATTATGATTTAAAAAAATTAGGGAAATTAATAAAAATAGAGCGTATCAGAAAAGATTTTTCTCAAGAAGAATTGGCAGAAAAAGTTGGAGTTTCAACAAGAACAATTTCTTTGATAGAATCAGGTTTACAACACCCTAAATTTTTTCTTGTATCAACAATTTCAAATGTTTTAGACTTTGATATAAATATTTTAAAACAATAATTATTTGCTTAGTCGTCTGTAGATTTCCTCAATGGCGATTTTAATGTGGGCATAATTCAATCCACCTTGCATATACACTGCATAAGGCGGTCTGATAGGTCCGTCTGCTGACAATTCAATTGTCGAACCCTCGATGAATGTTCCGCCTGCCATAATTACGTCGTCTACATACCCTGGAATAAGTTCAGGAACTGGAGTTACGTAACCATTTATTGGTGATAAAGATTGAACTGTTTTACAAAATTCAATCAATGGCTCTGGTGCATTAAATGTTATAATTTGAATAATATCTGTTCTTGGTGCGTTATAGCGAGGTGATGAAATAAATCCCATATCCTCAAACACTTTTGCAGCAAGGGTCATACCTTTTATTACGTCCGCAACAATTGATGGTGCCATAAATAAGCCTTGGAAAATCAATCTGTGTTGGTTCAACATTGCACCTGATTCCCAGCCAACCCCTGGTGCTGTAAGTCTTATTGCAGAGGCCTCTACAAGTTCTTCTTTACCTGCAATATAGCCACCGCATTCAACAAGTCCGCCTCCTGGGTTTTTGATTAATGAACCACCAATTAAGTCTGCACCGACTTCTATTGGTTCTCTTTTTTCTGCAAATTCGCCGTAGCAGTTGTCTACAAAGCAAATGCAGTTTGGATTTTTTGCTTTTACAACTTGGCAAATGTATTCAATAACATCAATTGTAAGAGATTTTCTTGTATCATAACCTCTTGAACGTTGGATTAAAACCATTGTTGTTGTATCGTCAACTTTTTTTTCAAGAGTTTCAAAATCTATATCATCACCGTTTAAAAGCGGTACTTCATCATAAATAATTCCGTTACCAATTAAGGAATTTCGTTTTGATAATTCGCTTCCAGTAAGCCCAATAACCTCTCTCATTGTGTCATAAGGAGTTCCTGCTACGGCAAGCAGTTTGTCGCCGGCATGTAAATTACCGAATAAAGCACAAGCAAGAGTGTGTGTGCCTGTTGCAAAATGGTTTCTGACAACCGCTTTTTCTGCACAAAAAACTTGTGCGTAAACTTTGTCTAAAACCTCACGTCCTAAATCGTCGTGTCCGTAACCTGAAACAGTATAAAAATGTTCAGGGGCTACGTGATTGTCTACAAAAGCCTTTAAGACTTTTCTTTGGTTAAAATCTCTGACTTCTTCAATGTGTTTAACTTGTTCTTGTATCGCCTTTTCGGCTTCTAAAATTTTTTCTTGTGCTTCCATAACTAAATTTTAGCACGAATATTTGATAATTGGCGGATTGAAATTTTGAACGTTTGTGTAAAATAGTTTATTATGAAAAAATTTATTTTATTTTATTTAATTTTATTTTGTGTAAGTTCCGTTTTTGCTCAAAACTACCGTGTACAATCGCCTTATGATGCAAAAATTAACGTTGATAGCGAAAAAACTCTTTTTATTTTGGATTTTTCAAATAGTATGAATGAATATTTGAATTCTCGAAAAAAAGTGGACATAATGCTTGATACTATGCGAGAAATTTTGCCGAAAATAAATCCGCAAAAACAAGTAGGAATGAGGGCTTACGGGTATCGAATAGGACTAACCCCATTTGATAGTTGTAAAGCATCAAAACTTTTTGTACCTATTACAAAAGGCGGTAGCACAATGATATCACGACAAATTGAAAAAACTAGGGCAATCGGAATGACTCCAATAACATATTCCTTAAAATCCGCTTTGACAAAAGATTTTAATGAATTTTATGGGCTAAAACATATAATATTGTTGACAGATGGCGGAGAAAATTGTGATGAAAGTCCTTGTAAATTTATGACAAAAAATCTGAAATATTATCCTAACTTGAAAATTGATGTAATCGCTTATGACATAAGAAATTCAGACGATATTTCTCAATTGCAATGTGTTGCTCTTGTAACTCGAGGTAAATTTTATACAGCAAATACAATGGCAGAACTGCTTGATAGCCTGAATAATTCATTGAATATAGAAAAAGAAGTCGAAGGTAAAATCATTTCGAGGTAAAAATTTATCTAGGGTTTATAAATCTACCAGCATAAGTTTTATCTTCTTTATAACAATCAAAAAACATTTGTTGCCAAACGACAGAGTCATTATTTGCATCCTTAACCATTTGCCAAATTTTACCTGTTTTTGTATCTAATAAAAATTGATCACCTCGAAAAGTGGGATTTTGATATATAACGTATCTTCCTTCATTAACTTGTGTTGCTTGGTCAGCATAACAACAATTTGCGATAAATAAAATACTAAATATTACTAATAGTTTTTTCATTATAATACCTCTTTCATTAAAAGATTAGCACAAAAAATATAAATTTTATTTTTCAGTTTTTTCTAGATATTCCCAAATATAACCGCCGGCTGTTTGTCGATGTCCTTTACAAACCATAGAAATATTTGAATCGTTAATTTTTAGTTCTTCTGATGCATCGGAAATTGAATTAAAAATCCTAATTATTTCTTGAGTGCTTGGGTTTATCATTTTTACTGGTTTTTTTAATGCTTCATTAACTTTTTTTCTTCCACATATTGGACAACCTGTTCCTCGAGTTCGACTTCCGATTGATGCTTCATATTCATTTCCACATTTAAAACATACCCACCAAACTTTTTTATCAGAACCAGATTTTACCATGTTTGGTTTTAATGTTCCATTTTTATTTGGATGCCATTCTTTTGATATTTCAGGAAATTTGTCAACTAAGGAATTTTTTATAGGTTGACAATATTTTTGTATTTCAAATCTATCTCTATTGATGTCTATATCAATTGGTAAATTACATTCTAAATGTATTAAAATTTCTTTTATCGTTTTTTCTAAGTTCGTATGTTTGTATAAATCTTTAATACAAAATACCTCATCAGCAATATCTTTAACTTCTACACTAGACATTTTTTCTCGCAATCTTATCATTTTTATATTATTTGTTTTGCAAGCCAAATATTTTTTATTTTCTCTTTCTATTTTATTTTCTCGATGCCAAGCCTCTCCATCGTACTCTATTGCTAATTTTATAGAGGGTATATAAATATCTAATTCCATTCTACCTAAAAATTCTGCGGTATAGCGACTAATTGTATCAGGATATGCTTTTTTTATATAAAAATAAAATGCTTGTTCTGCAAACGAGGTTTGCCTTCCTGAATTGCATATTGGACAATTCGTACCGTCACCAGATGTTCTTTTGTTGACCGTTGCTTGGTATTCGTGTCCGTTTGGACATAACCACCATACTTTTTTACCATAACCATAGGTAACATTGCTAGGGGTTAAATTTTTATTTTTACTAGGATGCCATTCTTTTGCGATTTGTGGATGTGTTGTTGCCAAATCATTTACTCCTACAACTGCAACTTTATTGGCACAACAAGGGCAACCTCTTTTATTAACCCTATTATTTATTTTTGCTTCCCAAGAGTAGCCACATTTTGGGCATTTCCACCATACTTTTTTATTACTACCATAAGTAAGTTTTGTTGGGTCTAAATCAACATTTAAGTCATAGTCCCATTCTTTCATAAGGATATCATTTTCAGAAATATATTTTTTCATATAAATTATATTATCATAAAACATTAACTAAAAATTTTATACAATTACCCCGTAGGCTTTGCCGTTGTTGATTTCTGTAATTTTAACTCTTTGCATTGTATTAATCAAATTTGTATCTTTTGAATCTAATAAAACAGTTATATAGTTTTCTGTAATCGCTTTCAAAACTCCAGTTTTTTTATCTAAATGCTTTTCTACGATTGCGTTGTGGGTTGTTCCAATATTTTTTTCTAAAAATTCTTTTGTTTTTTGTGCAGAAACTTGTTTTATTAAAGTTGCACGTTGTTCTTTTACACTATCAGATAAGTGTCCGTCCATTTTTTCGGCTTGAGTTCCTTTTCTGATTGAGTAAGGGAATGTATGGATTGCTGTTAAATCTGATTTTTTAAGGTTTTTAAGTGTTGTGTTGAAATCTTCTTCGCTTTCGCCTACAAATCCAGCAATAATATCGCTTCCGATGAATGGTAATTCAAAAAGTTCGTTGATTTTTTCAATTTGTTTTAAGTAATCTTCTACTTTATAAAATCTGTTCATACTCTTCAAAGTCTTATTACAAGCGGATTGCAACGAAAGATGAAAATGCGGACAAAATTGTTCTGATTTTGATAAAAATTCTAGTAATTCTTCTGTAATTTCTAATGGGTTCAATGAGCCTAAACGGTATCGTATGTTGGTTTTTGCCTCAACTTCTTTTAACAAATCAAGAATTGTTTTTCCCCATTCTTTACCCCATTGACCGATGTGAATTCCTGTGAAAACAATTTCTTTGAAATTGTGTTTTTCAAAATTTTTAATTTGTTCAATAATAAAATTTGTATCCGCAGAACGAGATTTACCCCTTGCAAACGGTATAATACAGTAAGCACAACGATTATCGCAACCGTCTTGAATTTTTAGACTCGCTCTTGTTTTTGATGTGTCAAAAAGAGTTACTTTGTTGAATTCTGACAGGTTCATAACGTCGCCAACAGAAAATTTTTCGTTATTTTCAAGAAATTCTACGATGTTGAATTTTTCATTGTTTCCTAAAATATAATCTATAAAATCATTTTTTAGAAGATTTTCTTTTTCTGTTTGTGCAACGCAACCTGTAATTATCGTTTTAATTGAGGGTTTTGTATGTTTTGCGTTTCTTAAAATATACATTGCTTCATTGTCAGATTTGTGTGTAACTGAGCAAGAATTAAGAATATAAAAATCTGCATCTTCAATTTTCTCTACCAATTCATAACCCGCATTTGTAAGTTTTTCTTGAATGATAGCACCTTCAAATTGATTTGATTTGCAACCCATAGATTTTAAGAAAAAAGTTTTCATAAAATAATTATATATAAAAAGTGAAAAATTTAAAAATTAAGAAAAATAGCCAGTTGGCTGTTGGTTAAAGGGCTAAAAATAACGAAGTATAGCCAATAGGCTAATGTACTACGTGGGGGATATTTCCTAAAATAAAGGTATGAGAAAATATGAAATATTACCAGCAGGGATAGTTTTAGACAACGAAAGTAGACCCTTGAGTAGAAGAGAAATGGAAGTTTTAATCCTTGTCGCAGCGGGTCTTGAAAACAGCCAAATTGCAAAAATTTTTAGAGTAACTTTATCGACAGTTAAAAAACAATTGGAGAGAATTTACTACAAATTGAAAGCAAAAAACAGAGCAAATGCAGTGTTTATTGCACAACAAGATAATATAATTTCGCAAAGAGATTATAAATTTGTAATAAATCTGCCAGATGTCAGCAAAGTTATCAACAAAAATAGAAGGTATTATTAGTACAACAAAACTTTGACTTAAAGATTTTATTTTGTTGTATAATACGGTCATGAAGCCATATTACGACAAAGAGAATATAACTTTATTTCAAGGCGATTGTATTGATATTTTAAATCAAGCAAATACTGAAACTGTCGATATGATTTTTGCAGATCCTCCATACAAATTATCAAATGGCGGAATAACTTGTCATGCAGGTAAAGTTGTTTCTGTAGACAAAGGAAAATGGGATAAAAGCAAAGGTTTTGACAAAGATTTTGAGTTTCACCAAAAATGGATAGATGCTTGTAAAAGAGTTTTAAAACCCAATGGAACAATTTGGATTTCTGGAACATATCATTCAATTTATACATGTGGTTTTGTTTTGCAAAAATTAGGTTTTAAAATTTTAAACGATATTTGTTGGTTCAAACCTAATGCTTCTCCAAATATGAGTTGTCGTTATTTTACTGCTAGCCATGAAACCTTATTGTGGGCAAAATTAGATAACAATACAAAACATACTTTTAATTATGAATTAATGAAAAATGGTAATTGGAGCGAGGATTTTATTAAAAAGCCTGAAAAACAAATGCGTTCTGTATGGGCAATAGGTACGCCCAAGCCTTATGAAAAAGAATTTGGCAAACATCCAACTCAAAAACCTTTAGAATTATTAAGACGAATAATACTTGCCTCTACTAATAAAGGTGATTTAATTCTTGATCCATTTACAGGTAGTTCAACTACTGGTATAATGGCACTAAGATTAGATAGAAAATTTATAGGAATAGATTTAGAAAAAGAATACTTAGATCTTTCTGTAAAAAGATTTGAAAAAGAACAAAATAAGGATTTTTAATGGCAGTAGTTTTAGAAAAATTACAACAAACAACATATCCAATAGTTAAGTGGGTTGGTGGAAAACGTCAACTAATGTTTGAATTGTTAAAAAATATGCCAAAATCTTATAACCGATATTTTGAACCGTTTATTGGTGGAGGAGCATTATTTTTTGAACTTCAGCCAGAAAATGCGTATATTTCAGATATGAATGAAGAATTAATTAATC
>CAVFCO010000155.1:0-3394 GCA_963620955.1 Alistipes senegalensis
GCTGCATTAAGAAAAGCAGTTTGCGATAACAAAATCGTTCCTGTAACTTGTGGTACAGCATTCAAAAACAAAGGTGTTCAAATGTTATTGGACAACGTAGTTGATTATATGCCATCTCCAGTAGATGTAAAAGCGATTGAAGGTGAATTAGAAGACGGTACAAAAGTTGAAAGACACTCTTCTGATACAGAACCATTCGCAGCATTATCATTCAAAGTTATGACTGACCCATTCGTAGGTCGTTTAACATTCTTACGTGTATATTCAGGTGTAATTACTTCTGGTTCTTACGTATTAAATGCTACAAACGGCAAAAAAGAACGTATTTCTCGTTTAGTTCGTATGTATGCTGACCAACGTCTTGAAGAACAAGAAGTTTACGCAGGTGATATTTGTGCAGCAGTAGGTTTGAAAGATACAACAACAGGTGATACATTATGTGATGAAAAAGCACCTATCATCTTAGAAAAAATGGTATTCCCAGAACCTGTAATTTCTGTTGCTATTGAACCAAAAACAAAAGCAGACCAAGAAAAAATGGGTATTGCTTTACAAAAACTTGCTGAAGAAGATCCATCATTCAGAGTTAAAACTGATACTGAAACTGGTCAAACAATCATTTCAGGTATGGGTGAACTTCACTTAGACATCATCGTTGACCGTCTATTAAGAGAATTCAAAGTAGATGCTAACGTTGGTAAACCACAAGTTGCTTACCGTGAAACAATCAGAGGAAATGCAGATCAAGAATCTAAATTCCAAAGACAATCAGGTGGTAAAGGTCAATACGGACACGTTAAAATCAGAATTTCTCCTGCTGAAGAAAATGCTGGTTTCGTATTCGAAAACAAAATCGTTGGTGGTGCTATTCCTAAAGAATTTATCGAACCTGCTAGAAAAGGTATGGAAGAAGCACTTGAGGGTGGTATCTTAGCCGGATTCCCTATGATTGACGTTAAAGTTGAACTTTACGATGGTTCTTACCACGAAGTTGACTCTTCAGAAATGGCATTTAAAATCGCTGGTTCTATGGCTATCAAAGACGGTGTTAAAAAAGCACAACCTTGCGTACTTGAACCAATGATGAAAGTTGAAATCGAAATTCCTGATGAATACACTGGTAACATCATCGGTGATATCGCAAAACGTCGTGGCCGTGTTGAAGGTCAAGAACCTGTAGGTAACACTGGTAACGTTATTGTTAGAGCAACAGTTCCTCTTGCTAACATGTTTGGTTATGCAACAGACTTACGTTCTAACACTCAAGGTCGTGGTACATTCTCTATGGAATTCAAATGCTACGAACAAGTTCCAAGAAACGTTGAAGAAGAAATTATTGCTAAAGCAGGTGCTAAAGCATAGTTTCCTATTTAATAAACTAAACAAAAAGGCTTCGAATTTTCGAGGCCTTTTTTGTTTGCAATTTTAGAATGAAATTTTGTCTTAAATTTATATAAAAACAAAAACACGACAGCCTTTCGACTGCCGTGCAAATTTCTTGAATTTTGGATAACTATTTAATTTGTACGCTTACACCTTTCTTGTTAGTGTAACTATTAACTTTCTTGTTTACTTTTGCTTTTGCATCTGCTTTAGCCTTTGCTTTTGCTTCGGCTTTTGCTTTTGCAGGATCTACTTTTACATTTTTTGCTTTGTTGTAGTCTGATTTTGCTTTGTTGTAATCATTTACTGCTTTATCGTATTTTGGAGTTGATTTTGTAACTGAAACATTAGTACCTTTAATGTTTTTTGTTACTGTTGCTGCGAAAGCAGTTGATGTTGTCAAAGCGATTGCCAAAGCACAAGTTAAAATTAATGTTTTTTTCATAATGATCCTCCTTTCAATCATTTAGTAAAAATATATAACTAATTTTGTTTTTTTTCAAGTGTTTTTTGCTATAATGTTACTATGGAAAGAAGACAATATAAATTATTAGGCTATAACATAGATTTATTCAGCATGTCAGAAGCAATGGAATATGCTAACAAATTGATTGATGAGGCAAAAAGTTCGCACATTGTAACAATTAATCCTGAAATTATGGAATATGCAAATAAACATGAAGATTTTGCAAAAATCTTAAATGAGGCTGAACTTGTTGTTCCTGACGGAATTGGTATAAAAATCGGTTTAAAAATCAATGGAATTAACGTTGAAAGAATTACAGGTATTGGCTTTGCAAAAGCATTAGTTGAAAATGCTGCAAAAAACAATATTCCGTTAGCAATGGTTGGAGCAAAACCTCATGTTATTGAAAAAGCACAACAAAATTTAAAAGAAGAATTTCCTGATTTGAACATTGTTTATACTCATGACGGATATTTTAAAGATAATCAAGAAATTTTTGAGGGCTTAAAAGAGGCTTCTCCAAAAATTTTATTAGTTGCACTGGGTGCACCAAAACAAGAGCAATTTATATACGAATTAAAATCGATTTTGCCGTCAACTTTGATGATTGGTATTGGTGGAAGTTTTGATGTTTGGGCTGGTGAAGTCCAAAGAGCACCAGAAATTTGGCAAAATTTAGGTTTAGAGTGGTTGTATAGAACTATTAAGCAACCGGAACGTTTTAAAAGAATTTTTCCGACTTTACCGCTTTTCGTGTATAATGTTATTAAAGAAAAACTAACAAAGAAAGGATAATATAAAATGCTAGAACAAAAAGACATTGAACAATTACAACAATTGTGCAAACAAACAAGACGTAATATTATCAAAATGGCTAACCATGCAAAATCTGGTCATATTGGTGGTGCGTTTTCTGCAGTAGAAATTTTAACAACTTTGTACCAAAAAGTTATGAACATTACTCCAGAAATGAAACCTGATAGAGATAGATTTGTATTATCAAAAGGTCATGCTTCTGCAGTTTTCTATTCAGTTCTTTCACAAAAAGGATTTATTCCTGAAGAAGAATTGATGACTTTCAGAATTTTTGGTTCTCGTCTTCAAGGACACCCAAACACTCATATTCCTGGGGTTGAAGTTGCAACAGGTTCTTTAGGACAAGGTCTTTCAATGTCAGTTGGTATGGCATTAGGTCTTAAATTAGATAAAAGCCCTGCTCACGTATTCTGCTACTTAGGTGATGGCGAATTACAAGAGGGTTCTTGCTGGGAAGCATTTATGCATGCTCCTCACAGACATTTGAACAACTTAACTGCAATTATCGACAGAAACATGTTGCAAATTGACGGTGATGTTGAAAAAGTTAAATCATTAGAACCTTTAGCAGATAAATTAAAAGCATTTAATTGGAATGTTGTTGAAATTGATGGTCATGACTTAAACCAAGTTTATGACGCATTAATGAAAGCTAAAAACAACACTTCTGACAGACCAACTGCAATTATTGCTCACACTACAAAAGGTAAAGGCGTTTCATTTATGGAA
>CAVFCO010000156.1:0-39661 GCA_963620955.1 Alistipes senegalensis
CTATTCTATTCTATTCTATTCTATTCTATTCTATTCTATTCTATTCTATTCTATTAATGATTATCGCTACATTTCGGCGATTTTAAAGTATTTTTTACAATTATTAACAATTTGGGTATTGGTGAGTTCAAGAAGCAATCGCAACACTATAATATTGAAGTTTTTGGGTTATCGTCATACAGGATTTATTCCGGTATCTTTATTATTGATTTTTTATGCAAGATACCGCAACAGAGTGCGGTATAACACAATATTTGTTTTATTTGACAGAGTGGTACAATGGGGTTATTGGTATCCTCGCATTACGTCATTCCGCATAAGTGAAACGCATTGCGGAATCTTTTTGTTATTTTTGAATAGATACCGCAATTCACTTCGTTCATGCGGTATGACGTCGTGTTCAGTAGAGTACAAACTGGCTATCTATTAATCTTCTTTTTTGCTTTTCGCCACAATTGGTCAAATTCTTCAAATGAATATTCTGTAAGCGGTTTTGTTGCTAGTTCTTCCATTTTTCTAAAGCGTTTCATAAATTTATTATTCGCAGTAATCAAGCATTGTTCCGCATCAAGTTTATGCCAACGAGCCAAATTTACCACTGCAAAAAGAATGTCGCCCATTTCTTCTTCCATATGAGCCTTATCGTCTTCGTCAACAGCCTCTTTAAATTCTGCTAATTCAGAATTTACGCAATCCCACAGAGTTTCAACCTTATCCCATTCAAATCCAACTTTCACCGCTCTTTTAGAAATTTTTTGAGCCGACATCAAAGCAGATTGAGCCTTTGAAATTCCGTCCATTTGAGATTTTCTCTCAGTTTTTTCTTCTTGTTTTAATTTATCCCAATTAACTACAACATCGTCTGCACAAGAAACTTTTGTATTACCGAAAACATGTGGGTGGCGGTGAATTAACTTGGCTTTCAACTCTTTTGCGACATCTTCAATATCAAATTCACCACTTTCACTTGCAATTTGAGAGTGCAAAAGCACTTGCAACAAAACATCACCCAACTCTTCTCTCAAGTGAGCAGGGTCTTTTTCGTCAATCGCATCAACCGCTTCATACGCTTCTTCAATCATATTAGGTCTTAGCGAGGTATGAGTTTGCTCTCTATCCCACGGACAACCGTTTTCAGAACGCAAAACTCTTATAACTTCAATCAATTCTTCCAAATTCTTATGCATAATCAAATTTTCTCCATATTTTTTTATAATTATAGCACTTTTTAAAATTAATTGTTAAATATTTGTAACAAAAACTCAAAAAACATTAAAGTTTTCAAATTTATAAACGAAAACTATAACAAGGGTAATATTAATTGAGAGATTAAGTGTATGAATGTAAACGGAACAACAAATATAAATAATGTTTCAAGCGTTACAACTTCAACTCCGCAAAGAAAACATGTTTCTTTGGAGATGAAGCCTGACACTTTTGAAAAATCAAAATTTAATATTAACGACGCAATGAACGAGTTAAAAGGTTTGAAAAATTTTAAAGACAAGCCTAAATTTGACGACGAAAAATTAGATTTAATCAAACAAGAATTAACAAAAGCACCCGAAAAATGGGAACCTTTCAGAAAATTAGTCCAAGAACCTAAAATTTTAGGCTCAATGGCTTGCGAAATTATAACAAAAGATACACAATCTGTTAAACACATTTCAGATTTGGCATGCTTAAAAAAATCAGACAATACCCCAAGATTTTCACCATTTGAAGTAAAATCATTTGCACAAAACGTCACAGAAAGCGAGGATTTTGAAAAAGCAAAAGTTTTAGCACAATGCAACTTGCAAACAGACAACATTGTTGCATTATCAAAGAACAAAAACTTGACCAAACCAGAAGTCGTTGTTGAAAAATACAACGAAATGGAACAACTTTGCGGTGATAAAGCACTTTCTATCAATTTCAAAAAAGATGATTTTGATGACAATGCATTTGCTTTAGTTGCCGATTTAAAAGACACTGGCAAGAAAATTGCACTTTTTGACAAAAATATGAAAACTACTTGTGTTGAAGATGTTCAAGCAATAACACGTCCAAACGGCAAGCAGTATCAAATCAAAAAGACAATGGATTACAGAACTGGAACAACTTCTAAAGTAACTTTAGAAGTAAACAAAAAACTTCCACAACCTGTACTTATTAATGAAATCAGAGTTGTAAAAGATAAAAATGGCAAGACTTTAAGAAAAGAATATACCGAACAATCAGACGTAAGAGGTGTTTTAAACGTTAAACACATCATGCCTGACGGTTCTGAAAAGATTCTTTCTTCAGGAACTATTGACCCTAAAACAGGCATAACTTCTGTTAAAAAAGATATGACCTCTTTAGACGGAACAAGAACTCAATATTTGTATGAAGATGATCCGCAAGGAAACAGAATCAGTGATTATGTAATCACTGACAAAAACGGTAAAACTTTGTTGAAAAATTCTCAATCCTTTGAAGTTGTTTCTGACAACAAATTTATTTCTTCAAAAAATGACCAAAAATATGAAATTACAGTTAATGAAAACGAAATGAATATCAAAGACTTGAAGAATAACAACGAGTCTAAAATAACTTTTGAAAACTATATTGACGGCAACCAAGAAAAAATTCTTAGTGTTCTAAAAAGAATGCCAGGTGAAGAATTAATCGCCTTAGGTAAAACTGTTAAACACTTAAACGGTATTGATGATATCAATTATTCAACTTATGGTGCGACAAACAAACGAATCAAAACAGGCGACAACTTGTTTGTAATGTTGCACGAACTTGGACATGCAAAAGATTACGACAAAGTGGATACAAAAGAAGTTGAAACGTTGAAAAAATCTATCTTCTCAAATCCAAAGATTAATGAAGTATTTGAAGAGGAAAAAGCAAAATTCAACGAGGCATTTCCATCAGCACAAAGAGAACATATCGGATATTTCATAAAAAGTTCTGACGAAAAAGATGGACTTCAAGAAACAATTGCAGAGTCAAACGCATTATTGAATACATACAATAATGAAGATTTGTTCTCAATCCGTTCTCAATACTTGCAACAATATTTCCCAAAAACTATTGCGGAATTATCAACAGTTTTAGACAAAACAAAAGCATAAATTTCAGTTTCGTTTCATTGTTGGATTTTTAACAATATATTTGTGCTACAATAAAAACTATGAAAAGAAAACCAATAGTTGCAATAGTAGGAAGACCGAATGTCGGAAAATCAACATTCGTAAACAGACTTGTCGGACATAGAAAATCAATCGTAGACGACATGCCAGGGGTTACAAGGGACAGAATTTATTTTGATGTTGAATGGCAAAATAAATGGTTCACAGTAATCGACACAGGCGGGATTATTCCAAATGACGAAGACGAAATTATGGTTTCTATCTACGACCAAGCAAAAATCGCTTGCGAAGAAGCAGAAAAAATCGTATTTATTGTAGACGGAAAAGACGGCGTAACTCCAGTTGATGAGGATATCGCAAATATTTTACGTCAAAGCAAAAAACCTGTATTTTTGGCAGTAAATAAAGTTGATAGTCCTGCTCAAGCACTTTACACAAGCGAATTTTACTCACTTGCACTTGGCGACCCAATTGGAATTTCTGCACTTCACGGCTCTGGTGGGGTTGGCGATTTGTTGGAAATTTTAACAGAAGATTTTGAAGCAGACGACGAATTAGACGAAGAAACAGATATTAAACTTGCGATTGTTGGACGTCCTAACGCAGGTAAATCTTCAATCGTAAATGCTCTTTTAGGTAAAGAAAGAGTAATTGTTTCTGACGTTTCTGGCACAACTCGTGATAGTATCGACAGTAAATTAACTTACAAAGAGCAAGATTTTACTATCATCGACACTGCAGGTATTCGTAAAAAAGCAAAAGTTGACTACGGTGTAGAAAAATTTGCTGTTGATAGAGCGATTAATTCAATCAAAGAATGTGATATTGCAATTCTTGTAATTGACGCAAAAGAAGGAATTTCTGATCAAGATAAGAAAATTTCTTCTATCATAACAGAAGCAGGCAAAGGCTTGATTATTGCGATAAACAAATGGGATTTGATTGAAAATAAACAAGCAAACACAGTAAGCCAATTTGAAAAAAATCTTGTAAAAGAAATACCATTCTTGAGTTACGCACCAAAAATCTATATCAGTGCAGTTACAAAACAAAGATTAAACCAAATTTACGAAAAATCAATGGAAGTTTACGAACAATGTACAAAACGTATTTCAACAGGCTTGTTGAACAAAATCGTAAACGAAGCATACTTGATGAACCCACCTCAAAGCGTTAAAACAAAACGTTTGAAGATTTTGTACACAACTCAAGTAAACGTAAAACCACCAACATTTGTAGTTTTCGCAAACAACGCAGACTTAATGAAAGACCACTACAAACGTTATTTGGAAAACAAATTGCGTGAAGCATTCGGATTCTTCGGAACACCGATTAGAATTTCAGTTAGAGAACGTTCTGACAAGAAAAAATAATTTAAACGGCGATTTTGATTTCATCAAAATCGCCGTTTTAGTATATGTTATTTCGAAATTCACTAACTATTTACAAGTAGTGTTTGTTGTCCAATTTAAAGTTTTTCCATTAGGACATTTGCCATTGTCGTCAAGTTTTAAATAATCCATGTTGTCATTGTCAACAACCCATACTGTACATTCTTCCCCTGACAATTTACAATCATTAACAATATCGGTAGCCTGCATTCAAGAAGCAATCGCAACACTATAACATTGAAGTTTTTGTTTTTGTCATACCGCACCTTTCGTCATGCCGTACTTGTTACGGCATCTATTTCATTAATTATAGATACCGCAACGGAGTGCGGTATGACGCTTTATTGTCATGCCACTATTTATTTTCTACATTTCTCTCTTTTTGCATTTTTGTCCAATTGATTATTCCGATAATCGACATTACAAAATAAATTGATTTTTTTGTAATCATAATCACATCACCCAACAAAATCCATTGAATAATTGCGATTACATCAGAAATAAGCCACAAGGTATATTGGTCTGCGTAACGTTTAATTTCATAAAAAGTAGCAATAACTCCCAAAGATACTATAATCGCATCTAAAAGCGGAGTCGCACCACCTATTTTTGCCAAAAAATATTTCAAAGTTAATGAACTTATGACAACGATTGCAAACATTAGCAAACGAAGTTTCCAACTCATAACTCTTGTTTTACATTTGTCTTTTTCTTTGTTATCAAGGTGTTTCGTCCACAAATACAAGCCAACAATACCACAAGGCAAGTAATACAACATTTCCAAGGCAAACGTTCCATACACGTGGTTATAAAATAAAATTGTAGAATACAAAATAGTATTTATAATCCCAAAAATCCACTTTGGCCAACTTGCATGGGCACACAAGAAAATACACGAAATGCCCATAATTGAACTAATATAATTAACAACCAAGTACCAATGAGGGTGTGTTTTGTCGGTAAGCATATAAAATGCACCAATAAAAACCATAGCCAAAAACATTACCCACTCAAACCAACGCAAGTTTTTGAAGGCAATTACAAAAATATTATTTTGTAGTTTTTCTTTAATCATTTTCGTATTTATTCTTTCACATTTTCAGCCCATACTGAAACTAAATTTATAACATTTTCTGTACATTTTTTCATTGTTTGCAAAGAAACAAATTCCTTTTTAGAGTGGAAGTTTACCCCGCCAGTACCTAAATTTGGAGTCAACAAACCTCTCAAAGTCAAAGAAGCACCGTCTGTTCCACCTCTTACTGGAGGTTCTTTTGGTTCAAAACCTGAACGTTTAAGAGCAATTTTTGCATACTCAATAACCTCAGGCATTTCCATTAATTTTTCTTTCATATTATGATATTTTTCATTTGGATTAAATGTTATTTTGCAACCATCATAAGTGTTTTCAACTTCTTTGATTACATTTTGCAAAAATTCAATTCTCTTTTTCGCTTGTTCAAAATCAAAATCTCTCACAAGCATTTTCATAACAGTTTTATTCACATCTCCTGAAATACTGTCTACGTGGTAATATCCTTGTTTTTCTTTTGTTGTTTCAGGTAATTCATTTTTGGGAATTTTATTCATAATTGCACTTGCAACCTCAATAGAATTAACCATTTTGCCATAAGCATAACCGCAGTGAACAGGAATACCCTCAATTGTAATTTCAGGATTGAATGCGTTAAATGTTTCTGATTCAATACTATCAGGCTCTGAACCGTCAACAGTGTAGGCAACGTTTGCACCAAATTTTTTGATATCAAAATAAGTTACACCCTCGCCAATTTCTTCATCTGGAGTAATCGCAATTTTTATTGTCGGACGTTCGATTTCAGAATTTTCTTTCAAAACCTGCACCACTTCTAAAATTTCAGCAACACCAGCCTTGTCATCTGCACCCAAAAGAGTTGTGCCGTCAGAAGTTATGATTGTATTATTTTTATACGGTTCTAAATCAATTGCATCAATTTTTACACCGTTTAACTCTATATCACCCTCTTTATAATCGTGAACTTGAGGATTAACAACACCTGTTGGGGCTTGTTCACTTGTGTCCATATGTGCAATCAGTCCTAACACAAAATTACTTTTTATATTACCCTTTAAAACTGCAGTTACTGTACCAGTTTTATCAAGTTTTACATCTTTCAAGCCCATTTTTTTAAGTTTTTTCACCAAAACTTTTTTTGCAAAATCCAATTGTTTTTTAGTACTTGGGGCAATACCTTGTTTTGTCGCTTCGCAAGAACCAGTGTCGAATTTAGCCATTTCTATAAAATTATCTTTTAATCGATTTTCGTTAATCAAACTTAAAACTTCTGTCATAAATCCTCCTTTTATGGGTATTTATATAAGTATTATACCTTGTATTATATTATAAAAAGAAAGGATATTTATGAGAAAATATATTTGGCTTTATGTTGTTGCAATAGTTGCCTCGTTAGGCGGTTTACTGTCAGGCTATGACACAGGTGTAATTTCAGGGGCTTTGTTATTCATAAACGAAACTTGGGATTTGTCTGATTCACTTCAAGGCTTTTTAGTAAGTTCCGTTTTAATTGGTGCGGTTATTGGTGCTGCGACAAACGGAATTTTAGCAGACATTTTTGGACGTAAAAAAATCATTATGGCAACCGCAGTAATATTTATGACTGGCTCAATTATGTGTGCTTTAGCCCCAAATGTATTAGTTTTAATAATTTCAAGAATTTTCGTCGGCTTTGCCGTTGGTATTGTTAACTTTGTTGTTCCATTGTATTTGTCAGAAATTTCACCAAAAGCATTACGTGGAACTCTTGTATCGCTTTACCAATGGGCAATTACAGCCGGTATTTTATTCTCATACATAATCAATTCAGCCTTTGCAAACGCAATTTATAGTTGGCGATGGATGTTGTTTGCCGGTGTTGTTCCAAGTTTGATTTTGTTAGTTGGAATGAGTTTAATGCAAGACACTCCACGTTGGCTTGTAAGCAAAAAACGTGAAGAAGAAGCGAAAAAAGTTTTCAGAAAAATTGAACCTGACATCGACGCAGACAAAGAAATTGAAGATATTAAGCAAACAATTTCAAAAAGTTCTGAAAAAGACGAAAAATTTGTATTCAAAAAATGGATGATTATGCCGTTTGTTGTCGGCATTGGTATTATGTTTGCACAAATTTGTACAGGTATTAACACAATCATCTATTACGCACCTACAATCTTTAAATCTGCGGGTTTTGATAGTAATATTACAGCGATTTATGCGACTGCAGGTATCGGTATAATTAACTTCTTAATGACAATCGTTGCAATCTACTTTACTGACCGTTTAGGCAGAAAACCTTTGTTATACTTTGGTTTAACAGGTGTAATGTTGAGTTTATTCGCACTTGGAACATCTTTTGCTTTTGCAGATGTTTTGGGTTCGTACCAAAAATGGGTTGCAGTTGGAAGTTTGGTAACATACATCATATTCTTTGCAATGAGTCTTGGACCTGTCGGCTGGATTATTGTATCAGAAGTGTTCCCATTAAAAATTCGTGGAATTTCAATGAGCATCTGCACAGTTTCAAACTTTGCGTTTAACTTCTTTGTAGTTGCAAGTTTCCCTGTTCTATTGCATAGAATTGGCGGTGCGTGGACATTCTGGATTTTCGGTTTTGTTTCAATCCTATGTATAATCTTCGTTTATTTCTTCGTTCCTGAAACAAAAGGTATTTCATTAGAAAAAATTGAAGAAAACTGGGTGAACAACGTTAATCCAAGAAAGTTTTAGACATCAAAAGAAAAATCATTAAACATAACTTATGGACAAACTTTTAGATACAATTCAAGAAAATTTTGACAAATTTCGCATTGTAATCAAATTTACCTTTATCGGTAGTTTGGTTGCAATTGCGTTGGCTATAATTGTTGCACTTTGTGGTAAAACTTGTAACACATTTTTCAAAGATTTAAACGCAAATCCGCAAAAATCTATTGAAAAAATCGATTTTTTATTAAAAATTGCCCCAAAATCTTCGATTTTGTACTTTTTGAAAGGTCATGCGTACTTAAATCTTGAAGAATACGACAAATCTTTAGAGGTTTTTGAGAAATCACTTGAATTAAAAGAAAATGTGGACACCTATTCAGAAATGGCAGTTGCAAACTTCAAAAAAGAACAAAAAATCACTCCAAAAGTTCTTGATTTGTTTGACGAAGCGATAAAATTAGACCCACAAAATGCTAGAATTTATCAAGAAAGAGCAAGTGTTTATATTATCGCAGGCGAATATGATAACTCATTAAACGACCTCGAAGAAGCATATAAATTAACTCAAGATGAGTGTTTTATCAAAAATTCCGCAGATGTTTATTTGCAAAAAGGTGATTATTGCAAGGCATACGAATACTATGAATCGTTTGACAAGCAAACAGGAAATAATTCCGTATACAAGGATTACGCAAAATTTAGATGTCATAAATAACATTGCACACTTGACACCTGTTACGTAACAGGTTATAATATTAGTATGATAAAATCATTTAATCACAAAGGACTTGAAAAATTTTACAAAACAGGTTCTACAAAAGGAATTCAAGCAATTCACGCAAACAAAATATCAAGAATTCTTGCCGTTTTAGATGCAATGTCTGAATTAAATGATTTGAATTCACCAGCATATCGTTTACACCCTCTAATAGGAGATTTAAAAGGACTTTGGGCAGTTACCGTTCAGGCAAACTGGCGAATAACTTTTAAAGTTGAAAACGAAAATGTTTATATAGTTGATTATCAAGACTATCACTAGAAAGGACAAAATATGGCAATGTTTAATCCACCACACCCAGGAACTGTTTTATTAGAAGATTGGATAAAACCTCTAAATTTTAGCATTTCCGAATTTGCTTTAAAAATTGGAACAAGTCGTAAGAATTTGTCCGAAATTACAAATGCTAAAGTTGGAATTAGTTCTGAAATGGCACTAAAATTAGCAAAAGCATTAAAAACTTCGCCTGAATTATGGCTTAGAATGCAGGTCGCTTATGATTTATGGCAAGCAAAACAAAAAGTTGATTTATCAAAAGTTGAAGTTATAGTATTATAAAATAAAAAAGGCGGGTGCAAAGCACCCGCCTTTTTTATTATTTGTTTTAAAAATTAATATTGCAACATTGTGAAAACTTCGCAACCTTCTTGTTGTTCAAGTTTTTCACGTCCGCCAAGCCCATTTAATTCAATCCAGAATGCTGCACCGACAATGTTACCTTTTGCTTGGTGAATTAATTTGCAAGCAGCACAAGCAGTTCCGCCTGTTGCCAACAAATCATCTACGATTAAAACATTTTTACCTTCTTCAATCGCATCTTGGTGCATTTCGATTGTATCAGTACCGTATTCTAATTCATAAGTTTGTTTAAACGTTGGTGCTGGTAATTTGTGAGGTTTTCTTACAGGAACAAAACCTACACCTAATTTATATGCTAAAGGCATACCAACAATAAAACCTCTAGATTCCATGCCTGCAATGTAGTCGATTTTTTTATCTTTGTAGTGTTCGTACAAATAATCAACCATATCTCTCATTGTTTCAGGTTCTTTTAAAGCCGTTGTAATATCACGGAATAAAATACCTTCTTTTGGAAAATCTTGAATTGCTCTTATTTTTTCTTTAATGCCTGCTAACATCATCTTTCCCCTTTTTTAATTAACACCAACTTTTGTGTTATTTTCTACTTCTTTTACTAAACCATGGGTTGTTTTACCCCAGTTCATATCTTTCGGTTTGAATAATATTTTCAACGAAATATAAAACGCAACCGGAAACCAGATTATTAAAATATAAATTGAAGTTTCTACAGATTGCTTCAATGCTTGCCAATAACCTAGGTTATTATATTTTCTCAAACTGTATCTTGTTGCCAAAGTAAAGCAAATACCGATAACAACACCAACAATAATTGACGAATAAAGTCCATTCAATGGCATTTTACCAGTTGCAAACTTGTAAGTTCTAAGCAACAACTCCATTACAAACCAAATCGGCATAATAAGTTCTGACAAATATGCTGTCATATCAAGACTTGCTCTCAAAGACATATCTTTTGAACGTAAAACATCGCCGAAATGTTCTAAATATCTTCTTACACTACCCTCAAACCAACGTCTACGTTGTCTGTAAAGTGGCATAAGATACATAATTGCTTCTTCTCTAACAACTGCATCTGGACAGAAACGAACGTCCCAGCCTTTAATATGCAGTCTTGTTGACATATCTAAATCATCAGTAATTGTATAATTATTCCAACCACCGATATCTTTTAACGCACTAACTTTGATTAATTCGCCGTTACCACGAAGTTCTACAGCACCTTTTACCGCATCTCTACCAATTTGGAAGTGAGTATCTAGCGTCATTTCGTTATCTTGGCAACGAGTCAAAAGATTTGCATCTCTATTTGAAACAACTTTTCTTGCTTGTACCGCACCAACATCTTCTGGTTCAAGGTGTGGAACTAATTTTGTAAGAAAGTCTGAATCAACTCTAGCATCAGCATCAAAAACAAGAACTGCTTCACCATGAGCAAATTGCATTGCATCATTTAAAACTGCTGATTTCCCTGCGAATGCATCTTTTGGTCTAATAAATGCTTTTACTATTGCATGTTTGTATTCTAAATTTTTAACAACTTCTGCAGTATTATCATCACTTCTGTCGTCAATAACAATTACTTCATAATTTGGATAATCAAGTTGTAAAACATTTTCTACAGTATCCTCAATTACAGAGGCTTCGTTGTGAGCCGGAATCATAATTGTAACAAAAGGTTTGTAGTTTTCGTTTATAACTTGAGGATTTTTTCTAAGTTGACGTTTTTTGTGTTTATCGGCAAGAATCATATAAATAGAATAAGTAGTCATGCCTAAAACAAGAATTACCAATCCCCAAATTGTATTAAAGTGGTATTGGTAGACGTACAAAAGCACTGTCAAGCCTATTAATATAACAAATAATACTAATCTATCTTTCATATTGTAATTCTCTAATCCCGTCTTAAAAGAAATTTTTCCATTACTTGATAATTATACCAAAAACACTTTTCAAATAAATATCTAAAACTGTTATTTTACTTTTTGTTTAGAAATATTAAGTTTGTTAAACTTTGCAAAACCCTTGCAAGAGAACGATTTCGCCATTTTAAAATGTTCAAAACTTAAAAAATCGTAATATAATTGCATTTTAGCAAATCTTGAATATAATGGATTTGTACATAAGTTTACGAAAGGAATTTAAGATGAACAAAGAAGAATTAGTACAAGAAATTTCAAAAAAAGCAAAAGTTACTCAAAAAGATGCTAACGAAGTATTAACAGTATTAGTAGATACAATTCAAAAAACAGTTGCTAAAGGTAAAAAAGTAACATTAGTTGGCTTTGGTACTTTCGAACCTCGCAAACGTGCTGCTAGAAACGGCAGAAACCCACAAACAGGTAAAGAAATCAAAATCCCTGCTAAAACAGTTCCTGCTTTCTCAGCTGGTAAAAAATTCAAAACTATTGTTAACGGCAAATAGTCATTAGACTTTAATTATTCGTAACAAGGTTATGAAATAGAGAACGGACACATCGAAGATGTGTCCGTTTTGTTTTTGAAAATATCTTGCTCAATTTTTAAAATTATATTAAACTTAAACTATGGAAGAAAATTTAGAAATATCATTTGCACATATTTATCCGAAATTACTTAATATTTATGGTGATATCGGTAATGTTTTGACTCTTAAAAACCGTTGTGAGTGGCGTGGAATAAAATTCAACCACGAAGAAATCAATTTACACGATGATTTTACACCTCACGATATGTATTTCATCGGTGGAGGTCAAGACAGACAACAAGTTGACGTTGCAAATGAAATTCAAAAATATAAATCATTTTTGCAACAAGAGAGAGATAACAACGCAGTATTTCTTTCGATTTGTGGGGGTTATCAACTTTTTGGACATTATTACAAAGCCCAAGACGGTTCTGAATTAAAAGGTATTGACTTATTAGATGCATACACTCTTGCAGGAAACAAACGTTTTATTGGCAATGTAACAACTCAAATTGACTATTTAGAACCAAACACTTTGGTTGGATTTGAAAACCATAGCGGACTTACATACCTTGAGGGCGAAACAAAGCCTATTTCAAAAGTTATAGTCGGCAATGGTAACAATGGTGAGGATAAAACAGAGGGTGCAAGATATAAAAATGTTTTCGGAACATATTTGCACGGTTCATTCTTACCTAAAAATCCTCATTTTGCTGACTATTTGATTGAATTGGCTCTTGAAAAACGTTATGGACGAAAAATTAAATTAGAACCGCTAAACGACGAAATAGAACTAAACACTCACAATAATTTAGTTAATAAACCTTATTAATTAGATATTTTAATTAAGTTGTGGTAGAATTTTTCTATGAAAATTGACAAGAAAAAAATATTTACAGCGAGTGTAACCTTTTTATTCATTGCATTTTTAGTTTATATCTTCAGAGATATGAGTTTGCAAGAATTTTTGAATGCATTCAAACTTTTTAGTTTCAAGTATTTATTTTGGATTGTCGCTTTGTACTATTTCACAATGTATTTAAGAGGTATTCGTTGGAAAGCCTTGTTAATGGACGACCCTAAGTATACAAATTGGCATTTAGGGGCTGTTTTTATTGTTGGTAGCATGTTAAACAGTTTTCTACCGGCAAGAGCAGGCGATATTTATAGAGCATATTATCTTGGTGAGAACAAAAATGAAAAGAAAATGAAAATTTTCGGCTCTGTAATTTTGGAAAGAATTCAAGACGGAATCAGTGTATTTTTCATTTTGCTTTTTGCAGTTTTGTTTTATTGTAAAAATAATCCAATAATAATTAATGCGACATACTTTTTCGGAACAGTGTTCATCGGCAGTATGATTGCGTTTTACCTAATTTATAAATTCAACAAAATTGATTATGTATGCGAAAAAATTGAAAATATTTTGACAAAAATCAAACTTACAAAACTTTGCAATGCAGTTGAGAGCATAAACAAACACGCAAATTCTTTTATGGAAGGGTTTACTGTTTTAGATAGTTGGAAATTGTTGCTAAAATCAGCAGTAATGAGTGCTTTGATTTGGGGAATTGAGTGCTATGTTGCATATTTAATCCTTGCAAGTTTCAATTTATCGCTTCCATTCTCAGCATCATTGTTTGTAATCAGTTTGATTTCATTTTCTGGTATGCTACCGTCAACATCAATCTTTTTCGGACCATATCAGGCTGCATACTTGATTGCACTTGGAATTTATGGCGTAAACAAATCAACAATCCTTGCAATTTCACTAGTTCACCCAGTATTGCTAGTTGCAATGTTAGTTGTGGTTGGTTTATATTATTTGTACAAATTTAATTTTTCACTTGATAAAATTAAAGAAGCACAGTCAGATTTGGAAAAGGAACAATAAAATGTTTAAAAAAGCGTTTACACTTGCAGAAGTTTTATTAGTTATCACTGTTATTGGGATTGTTTCAGCACTTACAATTCCTAACTTGGCGAGCAAATCAAGTGATGAACAAACCGTTATTAAATTAAAAAACGCAAAAAACGATTTAGACCTTGCAATGCAACAAGCAATTTTAAAGTATGGTCCATATAGTACTTGGTATTCAGATGAATTTACCTCAGATGATGAAGATGAAGCAAAGGCTAGAATTATGGAATTTTTAGAACATACTAATTCAAATGCAACTTTCCCTTTTGCAGCCTATAATACTGATGCAAACTATACAAAATATTTACTATCTGATGGAACAATACTTGCCTTAAAATTCGGGTCAAACGGAATTTGTAGCGGTAACGGTTGTAACTATATGCAAGCAATTGTAGCAACCGGCGGGGTATCTGGAAAAACTTTAGGTAAACAAATTTTTGGTTTTACTCTAAACCCTTATGACGGTACTGTTCTACCTTATGGACAAGGTAGAGATGTTGGTACAAATAACGCATTCAGTGTTTCAAATAATATTAACGCAACAAACTGGGCATTACATATGGGCAATTTAGATTACTTAAAATGTGCTAGCAGTTTAAATTGGCAAAATAAAACTTCTTGCGACTAACGTTGAATAACTTTAAGCATTTGACTTACACAGAATTTTGCAGATAAATATTTTGATGCTATTTCATAGCATTTATTTACTGTATATTCATAGGCTTTTTCATTTTGCAAATAATAATTAATTTTTTCGACCAAGTCGCCCATATTAATATAGAAAGGCAAATCTCCACGGTAAATATTTAATTCTTCTCTAAAATCGCTTACGACAAGAGTTTTACAAGCAACGGATTGAACAGTTCTATAATTTAATGAACTTTCACCTTGAGAATTCATATTAAATACAATCTTTGCTTTATTCAATTGCAAAGCCATTTCTTCTTCATTGTCAATAAAACCTTTATATACTTTCGCCAAAAGTTCTTTTTCTTCTGTACGTAAAAGTGCATCTTTATAGTGTTTTTCAATTGCAAACCAAGCAAATTTCAAATTTGGAAAATTTTGCATCAATTCTAGAAAGAAATTTAAACGATAATCCGTATCTAATCTACCAGCAAACATTATGTCGTACTCTTTTTCAAGTTTTAAAGGTTTATAAATATCAGTATTTACAAAATGTGGCATATAATACAGATTTTTTATTTCTGATTTTTCTGCTAACACTCTATCCCAATAAAAAGTATAATTACTTTGTTCACTTAAATATGGCAAGTACTTTGACCATTCATCTTGCACCCCAGAGGCTTTACTTTCAATAACGTCTGAAAAATAATTTATCGATGGAATATCCAAATTATTATCCACTTTTAATTTTAATCCAGAAAAATCATACCCTACAATGTAATCATAACATTTATTTGAAATAAAATTTAAAAAATTCGAGTCTTTTAATTCATCAAATATTTCAACAGAATGTTCATTTTGGACAAATCCGTCAAAAATACTTGAAATAGTCAATCTTCCACCGATACTATGAGGCAATATTCCTAAAATATTCATATTAAAATAAAAGCACAAAACTTTGATATTGTCCAATCTGTTATTTACAAAATTTTTTTTAATAAGGTATAATGTTATTATGAAAAATAAAACACAGGTAATTATTGTTGGCGGTGGACCTGCAGGAATTTCTGCGGGAGTAACACTTGCTCGTGCAGGCAAAGAGGTTATCATTATTGAACGTGGTAATTTCTGCGGAAGCAAAAATGTTTTTGGAGGTGCGATTTACACTCAACCTGTGAAAGAAATTTTTCCTAATTTTGAAGAAGAAGCACCACTTGAGAGAAACAATATTCGTCAGAAATATATGCTTTTAACAGAAACTGACAACACAACAATTTCGCACGAAAAAAAAACCGAAAAATCAAACAGTTACACTGTTATCAGAGCGAAATTCGACCGTTGGTGTGCAGAACAAGCAAAAAAAGAGGGAGTTACAATAGTTACTGAAACTGTTGTAAGAGAACTTATTGTAAAAAAAGGCACAGTAATCGGTGTTAGAACAGAATTAGAAGATTTTTACGCAGATATTGTCATCTTAGCCGACGGTGTAAACTCACTTTTGGCAAAGCAAATCGGTTTGAGAGAAAATATTTCGACTCAAGATGTTGCTTTAGGTGTAAAAGAAGTTATAAAAATTGGCTCAGATAAAATAAACGAAAGATTTAACCTAAACGACAACGAGGGTTGTGTTTCAGAAATAATCGGATACCCAATGCAAGCAATGTTAGGCATGGGATATATTTACACAAACAAAGATTCAGTTACAATCGGCATAGGTATTACACTTGACGAACTTGCAGAGCATAAAATTAAACCATACGAACTTTTAGACAAACTAAAAGAACACCCGTCAATCGCTCCATTAATTAAAGACGGCGAATTAATTGAATACTCAGCACATTTAATTCCTGAGGGCGGATATAACAAAATTCCAAGACTTTATGACAATGGAGTTATGGTCGTTGGCGATGCCGGAATGCTTGTTAACAACTTGCACTGGGAAGGTACAAACCTTGCAATGCTAAGTGGCAAATTTGCCGGAGAAACAGCAATTCATGCTCTTGATACAAACGATTTTTCTAAAAATTGCTTAAAACTTTACAATAAAAAACTTGAAAACTCGTTTATAATGAAAGATTTAATGAGTTATAAGAGTCTTATGCCTGTTATGCACAAAAGACGAGAGTCTTTTACAGGTTATTACATCGAAAAAATTAACTCATTTTTCGAAATGTTTACATCTGTAGATAGTATTGTAAAACGTGATAAGTTTAGAAACTTCATAAAAACAATTTTTACAGATAGAAGTTTTTCAGAACTTTTCAAAGACGGAACATCAGTATTGAAACTACTTTGGGAGATTTTGAGATGAGCATAGACGACAAATTATTCAAAGTAAAATATGTAAGTGATAATGTTTCGCACTTGACAGCAGACCCAGAAAAATGTAAAAATTGTAAGGTAAAGATTTGCACATTTGTCTGCCCAGCAAAAGTTTGGGAATGGGACGAAGAAAAACAATCTTTGACAATAAATTACGAAAATTGCTTGGAATGTGGTGCTTGCAGAATTGCATGTGAAGAACAAAGTATAAAATGGGAATACCCAAAAGGCAATAAAGGCGTAACTTTTAAACAAGGTTAATATAACAAGGAGACTGATTATGGAAGAAAACATGAAAGAAGAATATTCAAACCAACACCGTCGTTGGTATGATAAAGACCCTGTTTTATCTCAAGCAATGAACACACTTGAACATTCTGACGATGAAACACAAATTAGAATTGCACTTAACTTAATCAAAATCATTATTGAACACAACATCGAAAATGATAAATATGAATCAGTTGAAGACGTTATTTCTGCAGTTCAATCAGGTCAAAGCGATTCTAGAAACGGTCGTTGGTACGATATCGACGGAACTTTGAAAACTGCTATGACAATGTTACAAAACTGTCCAGAAGCAACTCAAAGCATTATCGCTAAAGAAATGGCTAAAATGGTTATCGACAAAATTAAAGAAGACGACGAAGGTCTTGAATAATTTATAGAATTTAAAGGCGGGCAAAAACATTCGTTTTTGCCCGCCTTTCTTATGCTTTCACTACAAAACTACAACATCTTTGTTCTTAAAAGAATATAATATCTTTTTGCACCGTAATAAATCGTCATTGAAAGAAAATCATTATCTAAATCATCTAATTCCAAATAAGTATCAGGTGATTTTTTACGTTTTGCTGAATTTACCTTACCAACCAAATGTACAAATCCAATATGAATTTTTGCACTCGGAGTCAATTTTTCTTTTGGCAAATTTTGTGCATAGAATGTTGGTGGAACAATTTCGTCCTTATAGCAAGGAATAGTTGCTTTTACAACACCATTTTCTTTAAAAAGAATATACCATTTTCCGTCATTTTCTCTTGGGGTTAATAAATAATACCCTGGTTCGATTTTTTGTTTTTTAAAATAAACCTCTTGATTTAATCGCATTAATGGGTAAGGTGCCCAAGCATAATTGTGTATATCGTAATATTGGTCAGGGTCAATTCCGTGGATATACTTGAATGTAGGTTCTTCAAGGTCATTATAAATTTTCACATAGTCAATATCTGCATGTGCTTGAAGTGTTCCTAAAATTAAAATAATAAAAAATAGTAGTATTTTTTTCATACTACTATTTTAATATTTTTTTTGATTAAATCAATCATTTAATCATATCATTTATTGTCTAACTTTGTTTTCTTCACCTTTCATTAAACGTTTAATGTTTTCTCTGTGAAGATAAATAATATAAATCGCACCAATTGCACAATACAAAGTGTAAGCGATTGGTTGGTGGAATACAAACATTAAAATTGGAGCAAAAATAACGGCAATAATTGAGCCTAAAGAAACATATTTAGAGAAATATGTGATTGTTCCCCAAATAGCAGCAACGATTAAGCCTACAACCCAGTTAAGAGCCAAAATTGTACCTACACCGGTTGCAACTGATTTTCCGCCTTTGAAAGCCAAGAATAAAGGTTTGCTGTGTCCGATAATTACTGCAATTGCAGCGATTACTGGAGGAAGTCCGATTTCTGCTTTAAATGTAACTGATGTTGCTAAAAGTACTGGAATTGCACCTTTTAAAGCATCTAAAAGCATTACAATAAAGAAATAAGGAGTTCCTAAAACTCTTTTAACGTTTGTCGCACCAGTTGAACCTGAGCCGATATTACGAATATCTTTACCAGTTTTTGCTTTTACAATAATGTATCCTGTTGGAATTGAACCGATTAAGTAGGCAAGAACAAAGACTATACCTACCATATAAGCCCAAGCCATAAATTCTACTGTAAATCCAAATAATTTCATTTTTATCTCCTTTTGAATAATTTTTATAATACTATCTTAATATAATCAAATAATTTATGTTTTCTTTTGCGTCTTTATTTTTAGGAAGTTTTTTCCATAATTTGAAATGTATTGATGCTGGGTATTTCATAACTGTAAAATTAAGTTCCTTTTGGAACGGAGAACCGTTATTACAACCGCCTTTTACACCGCAAACCATTCCCAATTGAATGTAATCTTTAAATTCATGAACATCTGTTGAGATGTTTTTATCAGGTTGCAAAAATGCGATATTTTGCATTTTATCTGCGTAAGCATATTTAAAACCTAAATCTTTAGCATTCAAACCTTTTAGTAAGAAATTTTTACCTAAATCACCTTTATAGCCAGAAACCTCAAATATAATTTTGATTGTATTCTCATCTTTTGAATAATTAATCTTAACTGGCATTAAGTAATCTGTAACAGAGCATAATTTTTTCGGTTTATCGTCAAAATTCACTCTATCAAGTCCGATTAACATTGTCGGATTGTTTATATAACGGCTTTCTTCTGAAAGACCTTTGTTAGCATTTGCCCCTGCACCTGTGCAAGTTAATGCTTCTATTCCAAGCCAAGGTTTTCCGTCAACAATTTGTCCAAAAACACTATCTGATGGCTTGTAACTTCTATTTTTGAAAATTGTTTTTTCAACGAATAATTTTCTTTGTGCGTAAATTTCGTCTTTTGTTTTGTTATTCAAATCACTCATCGGATTAATCGGAACACTTCCCGTAACCCAATATTCATCTTCTGTTTCCTTGTTTATTGCAAAAGGATTGTTTGAATCTTCTTTCTTAAATTCGTTTTCAGGATAAGCAAATTCAATATCAACATCGTCAATAACTTCTTCCTCTGCAAATTTTTCTTGCCATGGCTTGTCAGAAGATAAACGCATTCCGCCAGTATTTCTAAAATCATTGAAAAAATCTGGTCTTACAATTGCGAACACAATAACGGCAGAAACTACAATTATTGTTATAAGAAATTTTTTAAATTGAGTTTCTGGATTTTGATTCATTGCACACTATCACTTTATAACTTATGCTATGTCCCAACGTCCACAAGTTCCGCCCCAACGAGCAATGATATTACCTTGAATATCTTTGATGTTTTCGTAATGAGGGTGATTGTGTTCGTCTAAGCCTTCAACAATAGTAATAACTTCACATTGGTTAGAACAGCCGTTGCAATCACAAGTGATTGAAGCAAAATGCATATCACCAACTTCCCAACCTCTGAATGTTGTTTCTTTGTTTGTATATTGGTGATTTTCCATTGCTAATAATGCTGCACCGATTGCACCCATTGTTTGGTGGTGGTCAGGAACAACAATTGAAGTGCCTAAAGTTTCTTCAAATGCTTTTACCATACCTTTATTTGTTGCAACACCACCTTGGAATGAAATTGTTGGCAATAAATCTTTACCCAAAGCCAAGTTTGCCAAATAATTTCTAACCAATGCTTGGCACAAGCCATATAATAAATCTTCTACAGGGTAGCCTAATTGTTGTTTGTGAATTAAGTCTGATTCAGCAAATACACCACAACGTCCTGCAATACGAGCAGGGTTTGTAGATTGTAATGCAGTATCACCAAATTCTTCGATAGGAACATTCAAACGTTGTGCTTGGTGGTCTAAGAAACTACCTGTACCAGCCGCACAAACTGTGTTCATCGCAAAATCTGTTACAATACCATCACGTAAAATAATAATTTTACTATCTTGTCCACCGATTTCAAGAATTGTTTGAACCCCTGGAATATTTACACTTGCAGCAACTGCGTGTGCTGTAATTTCGTTTTTAATAATATCTGCACCAACTAAAGCACCCGCTAAGTTACGTCCAGAACCAGTTGTACCAACACCTTTGATATCATATTCTTGTGTTGCTTGCGATTTCAATTGATTTAAACCTTTTTGAACCGCCATAACTGGTTTACCAGCAGTTCTAAGCATATAACTGTCTACGTATTTACCATTTTCGTCTACTAGTGCTAATTTTGTTGTTACAGAACCTACGTCGATTCCTAAATATGTTGTTAATCCCATTAATCTATCCTTTTCATTCTCTATTTGAATATTAACACAAACAAACATTAAATATTATAAATATGAACAAATAAATCATAAAGTTTAACAGTGAATTTTTCAAAATAGGCGAAATGCCCCAAACATTACATCTGAGGCATTTCTTTTTATAATATATGCAGAAAAAATCTATTTAACTACAATATTTACAAGTTTTTTAGGTACTACAATCACCTTAACGACTTGTTTGTCTGCTGTTGAATCTTTAACTTTTTGACTTTCAAGAGCAATTTTCTTTAATTCGTCTTGGTCTAAAGATTCATCAACTTCGATTTTATCACGAACTTTGCCGTTAATTTGAACAACTAAAGTAATTTTGCTTGCTTTAGCCAAATTTTCGTCCCATTCGCACCATTTTTCATCGTGGATTGAAGTTGTTGCACCTAAAGAAGTCCAAATTTCTTCGCACATGTGAACCGCTACTGGCGACATCAATTTAACTAATGACAATACTGCAAAACTAAATACATTTTTGTCTTCGTCGTTCCATTGAGCCTTTGCAGTCCAATCTGTGATGTAGTTTGCAAGTTCTCTGTATTTTGAAATTACAGTGTTGAATTGGAAATCGTTAGAGATATCATTTGTAATTCCTTTTATTGCAATATGAACTGTACGAACTAAATCATCGTTTACTCTTGTGCGTTCTTCAGGAACTTTGTAGTCTAAAGAAATTTTGTCTTGGTTTGTTGAAATCATTCTCCAAACTCTGTTTAAGAATTTGTAGCAACCTTCAACACCTGCATCTGACCAGTCAAAATCTCTTGCTGGAGGTGAATCTGAAAGGATAAATAATCTTGCAGTATCAGCCCCATAATTTCTAAAGATTTCATCAGGATCAACAGTGTTGCCTTTAGATTTTGACATTTTAGAACCGTCTTTTAGAACCATACCTTGAGTTAACAAGTTTTTGAATGGTTCATCAAAACCAACTAAGCCTAAGTCATACAATGCTTTTGTGAAAAATCTTGAATATAACAAGTGAAGAATAGCATGTTCAATACCGCCTACATATTGGTCTACAGGCAACCATTTATCTGCTAATTCTTTATCAAAGCATTTTTCAGAGTTTTTAGCATCTGCATAACGCATATAATACCAACTTGAACACATAAATGTATCCATTGTATCAGTTTCTCTAACAGCATGTCCACCACAAACTGGGCAAACTGTATCTTTGAATGTTTTTGAAGTTGTGATTGGAGATTTACCTACTACAGAGAAGTCAACATCTTCTGGTAATAATACCGGTAGTTGGTCTTCTGGAACAGGTTGAACTCCACATTTGTCGCAATATACAACAGGGATTGGAGCACCCCAATATCTTTGACGAGAAACTAACCAATCTCTTAATCTGAATTGAGTTTTAAATTCGCCAAATCCATTGTCAACTGCAAATTGAGTGATTGCTTTTTTAGCATCAACATTTTTCATTCCGTTAAATTCACCAGAGTTAACCATTACACCTTCTTCAGTGTAGGCGTTTTCCATTTCTGAAACATTCAACTCTTTATCTTTTGGTGAAATAACAACTTTCATTGGTAAATCATATTTTTTAGCGAAAGCGAAATCTCTTTCATCGTGTGTTGGAACTGCCATTACAGCACCAGTACCGTATTCAACAAGAGCATAATCTGCAGTCCATAGAGGGAATTGTTCGCCTGTAAATGGATTGATTGCGTGAGTTCCTAAAGGAACACCTGTTTTAATTCTGTCTGTTGAAAGTCTTTCAATTTCAGTCAATTTACGAGCATTTGCTCTATAGTCTTCAACTGCTTGTTTATTTTCATCAGTTGTAAGTGCTTCAATATCTTTGTATTCAGGTGCTACAACAAGGTATGTAATACCAAATGCAGTATCTGGACGAGTTGTATAAACTGGAATTTCCATATCTTTTTCTACAACTTTGAATTTCAAAATTGCACCTTGAGATTTACCAATCCAGTTTGCTTGCATTGTTTTTACGTTGTCGCCCCAACCTTCAAGTTTATCAAGGTCTTTAAGAAGTCTATCTGCGTAATCTGTAATTTTTAAGAACCATTGTGATAAGTATTTCTTTTCTACAACGCTATCGCAACGCCAACATTTACCGTCGATAACTTGTTCGTTTGCAAGAACTGTACCGCATTCGTTACACCAGTTAACCGCTGCTTCTTTTTTATATGCCAAACCTTTTTTGTACAATTGCAAGAACAACCATTGAGTCCATTTGTAATATTCAGGTTTGCAAGTTGCAACTTCACGTTCCCAATCGTATGACAAACCTAACATTTTTAATTGTTTTGTCATATATGCAATATTTTCATCAGTCCATTTTGCAGGATTTGCACCGTGCTTCATCGCTGCGTTTTCTGCTGGAAGTCCAAAACTATCCCAACCCATTGGGTGAAGAACATTGTAGCCTTGTGCTTTTTTGAAACGTGCAATTACGTCTGTAATTGTGTAGTTTCTAACGTGTCCCATGTGTAATTTTCCGCTTGGATATGGGAACATTGAAAGTGCATAATATTTTGGTTTATCACTTTCGTTTGGAGTATGGAAAGCGTTGTTATCTTCCCAAACTTTTTGCCATTTTTTTTCTATTTCTTGTGGAAAGTATTCTTTATTCATTTTTTCCCCTTACTTTTCTATTGTATATTTTTATTTTACCATGATAAAATAAATTTATAGAAATATTTTACAGAGGATTAAAATTTATGCAAATTGGTGTTGATATTGAAGATAGTAATCGATTTGAATTACGCTCTCAAGGTCTTTTAAACAAAATTTTTACAAAATCAGAACAAGAATATTGTCTTGCACAAGCAAAACCATCACAACATTTCGCTGGCAAATTCTGTGCAAAAGAGGCTTGCATTAAAGCACTTCAACAATATGGAATTAAAGGTATATTTTTGACTGATATTGAAACTTATCACGATGAAAACGGTTGCCCAAAATTGAGATTATTGAAAAAAATTAGCAAAAATCTTCATTTTAAATTGAGTATCTCTCACGACAAAACAAAAGCAATCGCATTTGTTATTGCAAAATAAAGATTTAAAAAGTATTTTAAAAAGGCGAAGCCGAGATGAAATCTCGGCTTCGCCTTTTTTGTTTTGTATAAATTTCTAATGACTCCAGCCGTCTGGAAGTTCTTTTTTAGAATATTCAATCGGTTTTTTAGGTGCTTCTGCTAACTTTTTATCCAAATATGCGATTGTTTCAGGGAAGTTTTGTTGCAAGTATTGAGAACGGATACCCAAAACTTCGTGAGTTTTAGCAGTTGTCAAAAGTGCGTTTGATTCAGCAATTGTTTCTTTTTTACCACCAATTTCACCGTTGTAGTGAGTTTCGTGGTTGATAAAGTATGCAATGTGATTTCTTTGAGCATCAGGATATGCTTTGTTAAACGCTTTCTTTTCTTTTTCGTAAATTTCGTTGAATTTTTTATCGTTGCACAATGCATTTTCGATTGTTTCTTTTTGTTTTTGTATATCAACATCTTTTACGTCGCATGCGTGTCCTAATTCGTGTAGAATTACAAACAAGTCGTTACCTGTAACAATTTTACGTTCTGCCTCTGTTGTTTGAGAGTAAGAACTTAAAACGTCAGGAATACCAACCAACTTGTTTGTTGATTGTTTTAGTTTGAACAATTCTTCACCAGGCATTTGTTTTAGAACATTTAAAATAGGCTCTTGCATGCCAGAAATATCTTCAAAAAGTTCAAATTTTGCAGTTCTTTTTGGATTTTCAAGGTCTTTTACAGTAATTCCATAACCATTTTCAGACATTGAAATTTCGTATTCGTGTCCATTTTTTGCAGAAATGAATTTTTTGTCATTAACAATTTCAAAAGATTCACTGTTATTTAAAAGAACTTTGCCTTTTTTGTCTGTAATTTTATAATCAACAATTCTGTTACCTTGTGGGTCATCTTCGTATAAATATTGAGTTCTAACCCCTAAAGGAGATGTCATATCTTTTTTAATTGTTGTAATACCAGTCTTTTTATCAACTTTTGCAGATGAAATTTCTTTAATTTCGCCATTTGCCATTACGTGTTTGATATTGAAGATACCTTTAACATCTGATGGTTCAGTGTATTCAGTTCTTTGAACTTTTCCATTTTTATCTTTAATAAGTCTAAGTTCGTGAGTTACGATACCTCTGCCTTTTTCGTTCAATTCGTAACGAGTTTTTGCAGTTGTATTGTTTCTCAAATCGTTAACTTTTTTGATTTGATATTCTTTACCATTTTGAGATTTGTAGTGAGTCAAGGTTTCAAGAGCATAGCGGTTAAGTTTGCTATCCATAACCTCTTTCATTGTAACGTCGTTATTTTTTACAACGGCTTTTGTGAAATCATCGTCATCAACAAAGCCTTTTTTAACGGCAACAAGAGTATAATCACCCTTTGAGTATTCATCTCTTGCAAAAGTAACTTCTTCTAAACCGTCCTCACCAAGAGTTTCAACCATATCATTAACTTTGCCTGCTAATTTTTTGGTATCAATCTTTGTTGGTTCTTGAACAGTTTTGATAATATTTTTGCCTGTCAAAGGTGTATCAATAAGTTGTTTTACCCTTTTTACATCTTGTGGCATCATTTGATATACGTCAGCAACTTCACTTGTTGTTGAAAATTTCAATTCGTCTTTTTTATCTTTTTTTGTTGCAATATCAGTAATGTCTTTTACAGTGTCATAAGGAAGTGCAAGAATATTTCTCAAACCTAATTGAGAAATGTTCTTTTGTGGTGCTAATTTTTGAGCAAGTACACACTTTTTAGGGTCTTCTTCCAAAGATTTTTTAATACCGTCTAACACTTGAGGATAACGATACTTGTTGGTTTTTCCGTCAGTTTCTTTCATATTTGAAAGAGTATCCATTACAACATCAGGAGTTAACGATTTTTCAAATTTATCGTCCTTCAAACCTGTATCTTTTACTTTTGCTGTTTGTTTTTTAACTTCTTTGCCAACAACTTTTGGCGTGTTTATTCTGTTTATTTCCATGTTTTTAGTTATATCCTAAAAATTATACTTTATGCAAGATTGTTGCAAGTTTTGCGATTGTTTTTGGAAAGTATTGTTGCAAGTATTGGGCTCTTGCGGCAATATCAAGTTCTGAGTTGTAAGAATTTAATAATGCATTTGATTCTGCAACTGTTTCTTCCAAACCACCTCTTGCACCTGAGTAATGTTCTTCTACATCAATAAAGTAGTTGATATGATCTCTTTGTGCATTAGGGAATGCTTTATTGAATGCTGCTTTTTCTTTATCGTAAACTTCTTGAACATCTTTTCTATTTGTAATTCCGTCCATTTCGTCTTTGTTATCTTTAGCATGACCTAATTCGTGCAATACTGAATATAAATCATCTACGATATCAATTTCTTTTTTGTCTGGCCAATAGCAACAATCATCAATTGTTTTCATACCTTTTAAGATGTTTGTTGTATCTTTCAATTGGATTAATTCTTCTCCTGGGAATTTTTTCAATAGGTTAACCATTGATTTTTTATCTCCACGAAGCATTCTTCCTAAATTGATTTGGTTTTCTTCTTTAGTATTTCTGTCTTTAACTGTCATTGTTTGTTCATCATCACTAACAGTTACTTCATAAACCTTGTTATTTTTGCTAGAAATATATTTTTTATCGTTGATTACTTCCAAACTTTGAGAGTAATTCAACAGAGTTTTACCCTTTTCATCTGTAATTTTGTAATCAATAATTCTGTTACCTTGTGGGTCGTTTTCGTATAAATATTGAGTTCTAGTACCGTCTAAAGATTTCATATCGTGTTTAACTGATACAATACCTGTCTTTTTATCAACTTTACCAGAAGAAGTTACATCTACTCTGCCATCTGGGTATATAGTTTTTGCGTTGTAAACACCTTTTACGTCAGAAAGTGTCATATATTCTGTTTTTAGTTTTTTACCATTTTTGTCTTTAATAATTCTAACTTGGCTTTCAACAATCGGATAACCGTCGTCGCTTACATATTGACGAACTTGAGATGTTGTGTTGTTTCTGTAATCATTTGTTTTTGTCAACAAATAATCTTTACCAGATGCACCACCCTCATATCTTACTGTTTCATCAATTGCAAGACGGTTTAAATTTTTGTCTAAAAGTTCAGATTTTGTAGCACCAAAAATTGTTTTACCTGTAATTACGTAAGCATTTTCAGGGTCATAAACATCTTTTTTGAAAGAAACTTTTTCTAGAGTTTTTGTGCCACAGGCCTTTTCCATTTCGTTGATTTTTTTGCCCAATTTTTCAAGGTTTAAATCTTTGTTTTGAGCAATATTAACGATTTCTTCTGCACGCAAAGTTGTATCCGTCAAAGGTCTAATTCTGTTCAAATCTTCAGCAGGAAGAGTTGAGAATTTAATCAAATGACTGCTTGCATATTTTGGATTACCATTTTCAAGTTTCTTTTTAGAAAATTCATTTACAATAGCCAAAGTATCTGCTTTTGCATAAGAAATTCTTGCTAAATCTTTACCTTTCATATTTGGTAAGTAAGCCATTTCTTTTAATGGTGCATATCTTTCAGGCTCTTTATCAACATTTTTCATAATTTGAATAATATGTTGAGTGTTATAAACTGATTTACCTTTTTTATCTTTAATACTTTCTAATTCAGCAGAAAAACCTGTTTTATCATTTGCAACAGTTTTTTCGAATGTATCAGGTTTTGAGGCTAAACTTGGTCCGGAAGTTTTTGGCTTATGCTTTGGACGTTTGTTGATTTGATCTACACCTAAGAATGATACACTTTGAATTCCCATTTTTTAATAAACACTTTCTTTTTTAAGTAAACTATACAGACTTAAAGTCATGTAAATATTCTTTTTGCCATGTTTTACACTTATTTGTAACATGTCTTAATGGTATATTTCCTTAATAACTTTACAAAATCATATAAGTTTGTTAGAATGTATACATAAGGTTTCTTAAAAAGAGAACGGGTTAACCCGTTCTCTTTTTATCATAAGGGAAAATAAAAGTGAAAGAAGAAGTTAACAGACACGAAATATTAGAAAAAGTTATACCACTTGTAGAAAATACTGCAATGAGATTTAACTTAATACCAGTAGAAGTTGATTTTACAAAAGAAAATCACCGTTGGTATCTTAGAATATTCTTGTTTTCATACGACCACCCAGTTAATCTTGATGACTGCGAAAACGTTACAAGAAGCATTCAAGACTTTTTAGATGAGTTAATTCCTTGTAAATACTACCTTGAAGTATCTTCTCCAGGGTTAGAAAGAAAGTTTAAATCAGAAAAAGAATATATCATTTTCAGAGGCAGAAACGTAAGTATCAAGTTGAAAGAACAACCGACTGACGGTTCTGAACAAATTTTCAAGGCAAAACTTGTTGATTACGACGAAAATGAGGGAATAACAGTTATCCGATTGGAAGATGAAAAAGAAATGATTATTCCAATGGATAAAATTAAAAATACAAGATTATATTTTGAATAATAAAAAACAAAAAAGGAGAATAAAAAATGATTAAAATCGGAACAGCATTGTTCGAAGCATGCGAAGAACTTGAAAAAGAACGTGGAATTTCTAAAGACGTATTGATTGCATCTTTATGTGATGCAATGGTTGCGGCTTATAAAAAATCAATGAAATGCAAAGAAGCAGCAAACATTGAAGCAATTTTAGATGAACAATCAGGCGAAATTGGTGTTTTCTGCACAAAAGTTGTTGTAAAATCAGTTGAAGACGGTATGGAAGATGAACAAATTTCTTTAGCAGAAGCAAAAGAAATTGACGAAGACGTTGAAATTGATGACGAAGTAAAAATCGAAGTTACTCCAGAACAATTTGGACGTATCGCAGCACAAGCAGCAAAACAAGTAATCACTCAAAGAATTAGAGAAGCAGAAAGAAATTTAGTATTAAATGAATTCTTAGATAAAAAAGGTACATTAATCACAGGTATTATCCAAAGAGTTGAAGGCAGAAACGTTATCGTAAACATCGGAAAAACAGATGCAATTATGCCGGCAAAAGAACAAATTCCCAGAGAATACTACAAACCTGGTAACAGAATCAGAGTATTTGTTGTAAACGTAAAAGAAACAACTCGTTTACCACAAGTTATCGTATCTCACGCACACGCAGAAATCGTAAGAGAATTATTTGAACTTGAAGTTCCGGAAATCGAAGATAATATCGTAGAAATCAAATCAATTTCTCGTGAAGCAGGCTACAGAACAAAAATTGCAGTTTGGTCAAATGACCCTGAAGTAGATTCAGTAGGTGCTTGTATCGGACCTAGAGGTTCAAGAATTCAAACTATCGTTAACGAATTGAAAAACGAAAAAATTGATATCGTAAGATATTCAGAAGACCCAGTTGAATACATTGTAAATGCTTTATCACCAGCAAGAGTTGTATCTGTAGACATTCTTGCAAACGATGAAAACGCAAAAGAAGCAATGGTTGTAGTTCCAGATGACCAATTATCATTGGCTATCGGTCGTGAAGGTCAAAACGTAAGATTGGCTCACAAATTAACTGGTTGGAAAATTGATATCAAATCAGTTTCTCAAATGGAAAGAGCAGAACAAGAAGCACAAAGAAATTACGAATATCAAGATGAAACCGTAGAAGAAGAACCAAACTACGATGAAACAGAAATCAACGAAGAAATTGCTGAAGAAATGAACCAACAAGCACTTGACGAAGAAGATATGGTTCAAGAAGAAGCAGTTGAAGAAGGTTCAGAAGAATAGTAAAGTTTGAAAGGAAAAATTATGAAAAAGATTTTAACTCTATTTTTGGCTTTATTCATAGGTTTGCAAGTAAATGCAGCAACAACTACAACAAAAATTGACAAGACTGCAACACAAAAACGTTTAAATAACATTGCATACGTTCTTGTTAAGAAAAATAATTTACCATCAGGTATTTCTGTAAAACTTGAAGAAAATGATGAAGCAAATGCTTATGCAACAATCAATAAAGAAATTTATGTTTATACAGGAATGTTGAATGTTGCAACTACAGACGAAGAACTTGCAGCAATTATGGCACACGAAATGGGACACATTTTGAACGGTCATAACGCAAAACAAACAATTTTAAACTCTGTAATTCAATCAGTAGCAGGTTCTGCAAAACCAACTACAACTGCTCAAGCAATAAGCGTAGTTGCTGCTCAAGAACTTTCTAAATCAAAATTGAGCAAAAAAGATGAATTAGAAGCAGATATCACAGCAGTAGATTTACTTCAAAATTCAGGCTACAACCCACTTGCTTTAATTTCAGTTTTGAACAAAATTTGTGGAAACTACATTGATGTAATTTCAACTCACCCATCAGGTGAAAAAAGACTTCAAAATGCTTATGATTACATCGATTACAACTACCCACAATGGATTAAAAAAGGCTACAACACAGATTCATACAAAAAAGCAAATGCTTTGATTAGTTTGAACGTAAAAGAAAGAAACTTAAGCCCTAAAAAAGTTGAAAAATGGAAAAAAGAACAAGTTAAGTTGCAACAACAAAAAATCAAACGTATGAAAAAAATGTTGAAATCAAATAACGGTTGGAACAGTGCATACGAAACAATCTTGATTATGAATTCAACACCAAATTCATCAGAATCATCAAGTTCAACAAATGCAACAACTTCAACAAGTTCAAGTTCATCTTCAACTTCACCATAAAGAGAAAAATAATAAGCAAAATAAATAAAAAACTCCGAGCGACAAGTTCGGAGTTTTTTATTGCAAAAATCTATCTGTAAATTTCTTTTAGAACGTATTTATCATTTTCACTTGGAACTTGAACATTTTTTTGATGAGGTACAAACATGCAATCATCAATTTCTACTCCGTGTCCTAGCCCTAGCGAATGTCCAAATTCGTGTAAAATCGATGCAAAAATACTTTCATTTGTTGTATTTTTTCCAGAAAATTCGTTAAATAAGCCTATATCAATTGAAATTTTTCGAATAATTCCATTTACAACACTGACATATTTACACATTCCCTCAAAAACTCTGCCGACTTTAACCCAATGCACAACAATATCAGCATTTTGAGGAGTTTGAATTACACAAAATTGAAGATTTATACCGCACTCTCTTAGCACGTTATTCCAAACCGAAATGGCTTGCTGTACTTGAGAATAATAAAAATTTTTATCAGAAATGTTTGCCGTAATGGGAGTTACAAAAACATTAATTAAAGACTTATCCCATTTGCAAAGTCTACCGTTAATTTTGGAACTTTCTATATATTTGTTGATGTTTGCTGAAATTGGCATAATTCTCTCTAAAATTAAACTTCAACTACAACATCACCTTGGCGGAAAACTTTTATTCCATCAGGCAAAATTCCAACAACTGTTGATGCGTGTCCTTGTGCTTTTTCGCCATAATCCTCAGCCACCATATCAACCTTGTCGCCAATATATTCAACCGCTTGTTCGTAAGTTAAAGCAGGCGGAAAACTAGACAAGTTTGCACTTGTAGTCGCCAACACGTGTCCGTCAATTGCTTTGCAAATATCGGCAAAAACCTTGTTATTAGGAACTCTTATCCCAACTGTCGGCATCTCACTTGTAATATAATCAGGTGTTTCTGCTGATTTTTCAACAACCAAGGTCAAAGCCCCAGGGAAGTGTTTTTCGATTAACTCCTTTGCTTTTGCAGGCAAAGGTTTTACAAATCTCATCAAATTTTTCACATCATCAGACATCAAAATCAAAGGCTTTTTCGCATCACGATGTTTAATTTCATAAATCTTTTCGACCGCTTTTTTAGAATTTGGCAAACAACCCAAACCCCAAACAGTATCTGTAACAAAGGCGATTACACCATCATTTTCTAAAATTTCTTTTATTTTTTGAGTATCCATTATTTTTTAAATCTTTCCATAACTCGTTTTGTCAATTCACTTGCGTATTCCATTTTCATTGCCAAGTTCAAACCTGTATATATAGCAAGGCAAAGAGTTCCGATAACACCAATTTTTATGAATGCGTACAAGTATTTAGACATTTGTGCGAAGTTGCCTAAAAGTTCGATGTCCATAAAACTAGAAACTAAGTAGCAAACAACAAAAGTTACAATACCTGCCAAAATCATTTTTACGAAATTGACAAACAAATTTTTGTAATTCAATTTGATTTTCTTACTGATTAAAATACCTAAAACAGTTGCATTGAATAGGGTTACAAGTGATGTAGAAAGTGTGATACCACCGATTCCTAATGCAAATTTTTTAACTAAAAGATAGTTAAAGAAAACTTTCAAAACAATTGATGAAAACGCAACATAGAATGGAGTTGCAGAGTCATTAAAAGAATAATAAACTCTTGTTATAGAATCTCTGAAAACATACGGTAATATTGAGAAAGACAAGAACCATAATGCTTGAGTTACCATAAATGTTGCATTATCGTTGAACGCACCTCTTTCGAATACCAATCTTACACCGTCGTAACCAATTAACAAAATGCAAATAATAATTGGGATTGCGGCAAAGAATAAAACCCCAACACCTTTATTGAAATATGTTTTAACTCCCTCAAAATCTTTTTCACCAACAAGTCTTGAGAACAAAGGGAACAATGGAACTAAAAAGGCTGTAACCAAAATACCTACAGGGAATTGAAAAACTCTGTTTGCAAACCCAATCGCTGTCCAAGCACCTTCTTCAAGGCAAGATGCGAAAAACATATCAATATAAATATGGACTTGTCCAATTGTAGAACTCAATACTGCAGGGAATAATAGTTCCAAAATATGATTAAAGTTTACGTTGTTTACAAAATCTAAATTTGGTCTAATTTTATAACCTAATTGTCTTACTCTTGGCATTTGCAATAACAATTGACACAACGCACCTACAACAGTTGCGGTTGCCAAAACAACACCCGATTTATCACCACCAGTACATAGCAAAGCACCAATAATCACGACACTTACGACGATTGGAGAAAGACTTGGCAAGATAAACTCTTTATAACTAATCAAAATACCGTAATAAATACCAATAAGTCCGCCAATAATAAGAGATGGACACATAATTCGCAAATGTGTACTTGCCAAAGAAACCAACTCTTGATTACCGTCGGAAATAATCAACGACATAATTTGATTTGAAAATACAAAGAAAATTATCGTTAAAACGGTAAAAAATATAAAACTTGCAGTCAAAAATGTATTAAATAATTTTTCCGCAACTTCAGGTGGTTTTTCTTTTAAATTTGGAACAATTTTTGTAAAAACAGCAACTGTTGCACTGTGAAAAGGTCCACCAATTCCGCCTAAAAGAGTTACCGCAAGAGCCGGAAATTGATACGCATAAAAATAAGCGTCAGAAACAGTTGATGCACCGTAGTAGTTTGCAACGATTACATCTCTCAAAAAGCCTACAAGTTTACTAATAACGGTAACAACAGCGATTAGCCATGCTGCCTTTAAAATTGTTGTTGTATTATCAGAATTCGTATTTGCTTGCATTTGGATTTACTGCCTCTATATATAATCTTATGCCCTTTGCTGAGCCTTCATCTAAAGGATAGCAAAAAGTTACGATATTTTCACCTTTTTTTACAAGATGTGAAATGTTTATTGTAACAGGGGCTCTAAATGGTGATATTCCTTGTTGTAAGTACAAAACTTCTTCTTTGCCGTTTACAATTAAATTGATTTTTGAAAGATTAAATTTGTTATCTACAACTAAATTTGCATTTTTATAATTAAGATAAAATTTTTGCGTAATTTCTCTTTGAGATGGGTACGCAGAAAGAATTATCGGTGCTGTGCCAAGGTTAATTCCAGTATAATAATGTTTCAAAATTTTATCATAAGGTAATTTTAATTCTTTACCCATAAATCCAGCACCGTATTGGCTCATACCAACACCATGCCCGAAACCTCCGCCATACGCATTGATTTCAGAAACATTGTTATTTTCATCATAAACAAATTCAAAAACAACGTTCGCACTTGGAAGTGAAATGTTGTTCTTTTGGAAAACTCGTCTTATCACAAGTTCTTTTTGAACAGTGTAAGTTCCATTCGTTGTAACAATATCAAGGTCAATCAACTTACCAGAATCACCACGTCGTCTTGGTTTTATGTCTACCAATTCACCAAAATCTTCTGCTTTTTCAAGTTTTGGAGTTACAAAACCTGTTTTTGATTGTGCAACAAGAGTTTTTGACAAAACCTCTTGCAATTCTTCTTTTGTCCAATTTTTTGTCCAACGGTAATATGGAGAACGAATATCATAAGTATCAGGTTTTGTTGTGTAGAAGTTTTTAACATCTTCTTCAGTTCTTAAAGGTTGTTGCATAATCATATCAGGCTTTGCAACAAGATAAGGTCTGCCATTTGACGGAAATTTTCTATTTGTTAGGTCAGAAAAAGCATTTGCAAAACTTTCTGTATAACCTCCCGCAGTCGAACTATATTGTGCCAAAATCAAGTTCCAATTGTAACTTGCAACAATACCTTCTGTTTCATCAACCGCCCTATTAGAAACATTTTCTTCTGTATTTGCACCAAAATATACTTGGCTTGCAACAGAATCAACTACGTCGTATTCGTTTACTAACTTGGTTCTTGGACTTAAAACATAGTTTCTTGCAGCAACTGCTTGTGCTTTCAAGGCTTCCAAACCAAAACTTGTAGGCATTTCGTTTGGAACAACACCTTTTAAATAGTCTTGAATATCCAAAACATTTACAACGTAGAAATTATCTGTTTTTGGCTTTTTAACAATTTCAAGAGATTTTCTATAAAGTGCTTGTCTGCCTTTTCTTTTCAAATCCTTAATTCCAAGCAATCCGCCTTGACACTCAAGAATTACATCGTTGCTTGTTGTTACGGTATTTTTATTTTGAACAAGTTCACTAAACGCATCAACATTTACTTCGTTTTGAACACTTGAAAGTTCAAAAACACCGTTGTTTAATTTAATTTCAATAGGTGTGTCCATTGGAAACGTCGAAATTAAGTTGTGCGTAGTTTTGTCGTACATTTGGACATCTGAAGTTCCAAAAATAGTAATTGTTTTGTAATCATATTTTTGAAAATTTTGGTTTCCGATTGCAACTCTAACAGGCTGATATCCAAGCATAGTATCAGCCGCAAAGTTTTTAGGGGCTGTAATAAACACTAAAGCAAATATTACAAGCCCTAAAACTATATTTTTTATTTTTTCAATTCCCAAGTAGTTCCGTCCTTAGAATCTTTCAAAACAATTCCTGCTTTATCAAGTGCTATACGGATTTTATCTGCTAAATCCCAGTTCTTTTCTGCTCTAGCATTTTTTCTTATTTCAATCAATTCTTCCATAGAATCAAATTTCATATCTAAATCTGTACTTACAGCCTTGATTTTTTCGCTTAATTCTTCTTCTGACAATTCAGTTTTTGTAAAATCAAAACCTAAAACACTGCCAAGTTTTACAAGAAGTGTATAAGCATTCTTTTCATCTTTATTTGCCTTGTTTACAAGGTCAAACAATACAGCCAACGCTTTTGACGTGTTCATATCATCGTCCATTGCGTCCACGAATTGTTTATATTCTTCTGTTTGTGTAATATCAAGAGTTTCATCAATTGGAGTTGCTTTTGCATTCATCATACGTTTTACACCTGCTTGTGCAGAACTTAATGACTCATCAGAAAATTCTACAGGCATACGATAATGATTTGTCAAAATAAACAATCTAATTGTGTTTGAATCGTATTTTTCAAGCACTTTGTCGATTGTTAAAAAGTTTCCAAGAGATTTTGACATTTTTTCTTTGTTAATAGTAACAAAACCGTTGTGCATCCAGTAATTTACAAATTTGCAACCATTTGCACATTCTGATTGAGCAATTTCGTTTTCGTGGTGAGGAAAAATCAAATCTGCACCACCTGCGTGGATATCAATAGTTTTGCCTAGATGTTTTCTGCTCATTGCAGAACATTCAATGTGCCAACCAGGACGACCAACACCCCAAGGTGAATTATAACCGAATTTTTCATCTTTTTTCCACAATGCGAAATCAAGTGGGTCTTCTTTTAAATCGCCAACTTCAACTCTCGCACCGCTTTCTAATTGGTCGATAGGTTGTTTTGATAACATACCGTAGTCTTTAAACTTTTTAACTCTGAAATAAACATCACCATTTGATTCATAGGCATAACCATTGTTAATTAAATCTTTAACAATAGAAATCATTTCACCTAAAGTTTTTGTCGCAAATGGCTCAATGTCAGGTTTAAGGTTATTTAAGGCTTCCATACTTTTTGTAAAAGATTTGTACCAGAAAGTAGAAACTTCTTCCGGAGTTTTTCCTTCTTTTTCAGCCTTTTTAAGAATTTTGTCATCAACGTCAGTAACGTTACGACAATAAGTTACATCATAACCTTTAAATTTTAAATATCTATAAAGCACGTCCCACGTAATGTAACAGCGAGCGTGTCCTAAGTGTGCGTAATCGTAAACGGTTGGACCGCAAACGTACATTTTAACTTTGTTGCCATCAATTGGCTTAAATTCTTCAATTTTGTCCGTATAAGTATTGTGTATTTTCATCATACCCAAATTTTAGAACAAAACAAATGTCTTGGCAAGTTAGTTAAATGGCGAAACAAAATAAAATTATGCTGTTTTTGTCAAAAATTCAATATCTTCTTTTGGTGTAGAAATTATTTTTACGTCAAAAATATCCCTAAAAGCATCAATAATCATTGGATTTATTGACATTGGCGAACAATGACCGAGCATTATATTTTCAACTCCAAGGTCTTTCAAGTTAAGCATATTCGCAATTGCATATTTATCGCATTTTGTCAAAAATACTGAAATATCAAAAGTTTTATACTCAATTTTCTTTTTCAAATCATCTAAAATTTTATACATCAAAAGAAAATCGTAACTTGAATTTATTTGGAACGTATTTGTTGTCGGAGTATACGTAGAAAGTGTTATTGCGTGAGTATCTGTCGGCAAACTTTTTAAAAGTCTTGAAAAATAACGTTTTTGCAACGAAGTATGATTCAAAATTCCTATTATAAAAAGATGTTTTATATCTCGAGAATTTATTTTTGTAATAACTTCATTAACTCGTTTTTCAATAACTTCATTTTGATATCCGATTTTTAACGAATCTCTTATTTGACCTTTTGCAAAACCTTTCGCTTCAAGGGCTGATTTTATAAGCGGTCTAAAATCATTGTCTTTAATTTGAGTTACCCCTTTTGGAACATTAGCATCTGTCGTAAACAAACGTCCACGATACAAATATTCAATATGTTGAAGCGAATTTTTAGTCATCAAAATTGCCCCAGGGAAAGTTGCAAAATCAAGCAAACAGTTTTCTACCCCAAGTCCAAATTGACCTTGCAATTGTTTATATGCTCGTAATTTTGGATATGTATGTCCCATAATCATTGAACCATGCGTATAAACATCGACATTTAGATTTTTAGTCGCTTTTAAAACGTCTTCCAATTCTTTTAAATTTGAACCTGAAACAAGTATTGCCTTACCAAATCTTGTTGAAAACGAAACCTCTACAGGTTCTTGTTTTCCAAAAGTTTCAGTTTCCGCTGTATGCAAAAGTTTTACGAGTTTGTAATTCACTTTTACAAAACGTTGAATTATCTGTTTTAATTTTTCAGTCGAAGTCTTTTTGTAATTCATCATACTCAAAATTTGGAGCATTGAGTAATATGCTTCTTCATAATCAATATTATAACTTTTGAGTTGGATTAAATTTATGCAAACATTTTTTATCAAAACAAGCATAATCTCGTAAATATGCCTTTGAGTTTGGCTTAAAAGTTTGTTTTTTCGAATAAATTCTTTTTCACCCTGTTTTATAGCCTCATTCAAATCCAATTGTTTTGAGAATTTCAAACTATTTTCTAATTTTGTTGCACTCAAATTGTTGTTTTTACAAATTCTTTCGTACAAAATTTTTGACTGTCTAAGATTTTCATATATAGTTTGAATAATATTTTTGAACTGTTCTTGTGAATAATCTGTATTTGAAACAAGCCCTGAAATTGTGTTCAAAATGTTATCTTTGATAACTTTGTTTGTAACTCCACTTTTTTTCAACTTCAAAGTATAAAAAGAAAGTTGTTTCAAATACATCATAATAACTTCTTGCAACGAAGAAATTGTAGGGTCTGTAGAGCAAACCCCTTTTGCAGTACAACTATCAAAGTTGTAATCATCGTATTGATAATAATTATAAAACATAGCACATACCTTTTTAAGGTATGATAAACAATTTTTGACGGAATTTTATGCGACAAACGGGTAACCTTGTTGGTTAAAAAGAATACTCTGCGATACACCACCAAGTAGAAAATTATGCTATTTTCAAACTATAGCCAAGAGTTTTCATAATTTTTGCTAAAGTATCAATTTTTGGAACTCTTTTTCCGGCAAAAATATCATATAGTAATGCTCTATCAATACCTGCTTTTTTACAAAAACCAGAAATGCTATCACGAGATTTTATAACATTTTCTAGCGAACGGAAAAACGCATTAAAATTTCCATCTTCAATATATTCTGCAAGACTTTCATTCATATATTCTTTTTGAAATTCTTCATTTTTTAATTGTTCTATTAAAAATTCATTAAAATCTGTCATATTAAATATCCTTATAAATTTTCAAGTATGTTTTTGCAACTTCTATATCTTTTTGCTGTTTAGATTTATCTCCAGCGTTTAATAATAACACTATTACATTATTTTCAATTGTGTAATAAATTCTGTAGCCTTTTCCAAACTGCAATCTTAATTCAAATAAATTGCTTGTAATCGCCAAAATTATCATCGTACATTCGTTCAATTCGTTTGATAACTTTAACTCTCACAGAAGTATCAAGTTTGAGAAGCCATTCTTTTACAGGTTCTTTGCCATTTTCTAATTTAAAGAATTTAATTTCTTTCATAATATTATTGTAGTATTTTTACTACACTTTTCAAGTAGGACAAAAACATTTTATCATTTTCTTAACTTTTTCATAACAATTTGGGGTAAAAGTTAAGACTTTGTTAATTCTAGCAATTTTTTCAAAAAAAGAGTTATAACGTAAATGTAGGAAATGAAAGAAAGAAAATCGGAGGTATTAAAAATGAGATTTAATGTTATTGAAAGAGATCCAGAAATGATGTTTTCAGGCGTACGTAACAATCTTGAAAACCTATTAAACGCAGTTATGATTGGTGATGCTTCGGATTTGGAAAATAGAATGTACCAACCATTGTCAGAAGTAAGAGAAAATGAAAACGAATACAAAGTAAGTGTTCAATTACCTGGCATTAAAAAAGAAGATATTAATATCGAATTGGACAAAAACACTTTGACAATTTCAGCAGAAAGCAAATTTGAAGAAGTAAAAGATAATGAAAACTTACATTATTCACAATTCTCTTATGGTAAATTCCACAAAACAATTGAATTAGCAAAACCAATTGATGTAGAACATTCAAATTGCGAATACAATGATGGTATTTTACAAATCACATTGAAAAAACAAGAAGGAAAAAAAGAAACACATACATTAAAAATTAAATAATCAATAACAAGATTACAGAGCAAAAATGTGAGTGGAGAATTTTAGATTA